>JAUIJR010000080.1 GCA_030431075.1 Polyangia bacterium
CCGAGATGCAGATGCCACAGTTGTTGATGAGGGCGTAGTAGTAGACCTCGGGGCCCGCGCCCTCGCTGGACTTGAGCTGGCTCATCGCGTTGAGGATGGCGCTGAGATCGTTGCCCGAGCTGATCGACTGGTTCCAGGGGTAGGGCTCGTGGATCTCGAACTCGACCTCTTCGACCGGGTTCGAGGCGAACTGGTGGTCGATGTAGCGCTGGATGTTCTCGGCGTCGGAGGGCGGCGTCATCGTGCAGCCGCCGAAGTCCATGGCGATGGGCACCATCACCAGGCGAAAGACGTTGTTGCTCGCCTCGATGCCGAGGTCCCAGTTGCTCTCGCTCGCGTCGATGGGCGGCAAGACCGGAGGGGACTCGGGGACCGGGCTTTCGAGGTAGCTCGGGTCGACTTCGTGCAAAGAGACCGACCAGGCCAAGCCGGGCTCGATCAGCTCGGCGGGCAGACCGAAGTAAAAGCCACCAAAGTTGGCCAGCTCGGACACCGAGTCGAAGCCACCCATGGTGTCGATTTTCCAGTCGGCCGTGCTGCGCTCGATGCTGACGATCTGGGTGGCCGTGATCGGCTCGCCCCCCGCGGGGTACAAGGTGAAGCGCGCTTCGATCTCGCGGGGGGTCCAGCCGGCCTCGACCTCGACGTCGAGAAACACCCACATGGGTCGGCGCGCGGGGATCCGGGTGTAGCGCTCGGCCTCGGTGGCCTCGCGGCCGTCGATCGAAAGGGGAATGGCCGCGCCGGGGTTCGCTTCGACCCGGGCGATCTGGATTCCGCGGGCCCAGCCGTCGTCGCCGGGGACGCCCGTATCGGTCTCCCCGTCGGTGCTGCTTTCGGACTCGGCGCTGGTGCTCGACTCGCTGCTGTCGGTGCCGACTTCGCTGGCCTCGCTGGCCTCGCTGGCCTCGCTCGTGTCCTCGCTTTCGCCCTCGGCGATGCCGTCGGCGTCGCTGCATCCAGGCGCGGCCAGGGCCAGGGCCAGCAGCGCCAAGCTGACGCGAGAGGTGGAGGGCGAAGTCGGGCGAGCCATGCCCGACGCTAGCGTGCAAGGAGCCTCCACAAAAGCCCAAAGCCGCCGAAAAATGACTTTGAACGATGTTGTATACGTAAGCAGGGGACCGAATTGAGGGGCCCGGCGCACGCGCTTCGCCCCACGATGGCGCGGAGGCGGTAGCGTGCGCAGGTGGATCTCGAAGGACTCGCCCTCGGCATCGAGGCGATCGCCGAGGACGTCGAAGGCGAGGGCGGTGGCTGGCACTTCGTGGTCGAGGGCGTGCGGATGGCCTGCATGACCGACACCCACTACGACCGCATGCGCATCGTCGCGCCCATCGTCGAGCTACGGTCGATCAACACCGAGCACCTCTACGCCATGCTCGAGGCCAACTACCACACGGCCTTGGACGTGCGTTACGCGATCAGCGAGGGGGTGGTGATGGCGGCCTTCATCCATCCCCTGTCCCCGCTGGATGATGCTCAGTTGCGCTCCGCCATCCGCCAGGTGGCCTCGGCGGTGACGAGCTTTGGGCGCAACTACTCGAGCGGTGAGCTGGTCTTTGGCCCCTCGGGTGCCGACGATGCCGACAAGCACGAGCTCAACTGAGCTCGGGGCACTGCCGTCGGAAATTCTGCACAATGCGGGGTCCAACCGGGTCCCGGCCGCACTTCATGAGTCTCGCGTTCTTGCTCGCCACCTCGCTGCTCGCGTCGTTGGGGCCGGGGCCCGAACAGGCGCGGCCCCTCGAGTGGTCGGCGCCAAACGAGTGCCCCGACGCGGCCTGGATCGAAAGGCGCATCGAGGCGCTGGGAGGGCAGCTCGGCCCCGGCCTCGCCGCGCGCGCGACGGTCGAGCGGCACGACGGCGTCTTGCGGCTCGACGCGCAGATCGAGAGCCTTCGCGGTCGCGGCGAGCTTCAGCTCTCGGATCCGAGCTGCGAGGTCTTGGCGACGGCCTTCGCGTTGGCGGTGGCCATGAGCGAGACGCCGGCGGCCGCCGTGGTGGCCTGGGAGGCGGTCGATGGCGCGGCCGCGCCCGCCGGGCCGGTGGTGCAGCCTCCCGAGCCTCCCGAGCCTCCCGAGCTTCCCGAGTCCGCGACGAGCCCGGATCGCAGCGAGACGGTCGAGACGCAGGACGCACCGACGACGGCCGAAGACGCACAGGACCCGGTCTTCGCGTCGACCGAGCTCGAGCCGCTCGACCGGCTCGACAGCCCACCACCTTCGAGTGAGCGCAGCGTGCGTGTCTTCGCCGGCGCGAGCGCAGGGATCGGCTTGATGCCGAGCTTCGAAGTTCCCTTGAGTCTTGGGGTGGGCTGGCGGCGTCGCAGCTTCGAGCTCGAGGGGGCGGCCGTCTACATGCCGCCGGGCGAGCTTCGTCGCGGCGCGCAGGCCCTGGCGCGCATGACGGGGGTGGGGGGCCAAGCGCGCGCTTGCTGGGCGCCCCACCTCGGGCGCGCCAGGCGTGAGGGAGGCGCCGAGCGCCGCGGCGCCTTGACCTTGCCGCTTTGCGGCGTCGGTGAGATCGGCTGGATGCGGGTGCGTGGTCTCGACGTGGCCGAGGCCCAGCGCGCCGACAGCTTGTGGTCCGGCCTCGGCCTCTCGGTCGCCTTGCGCGTGCGCTTGGCCGCGCGCTGGAGTCTGAGCCTGGATCTGCTCGGCCTGGGTCACACCTCCCGCCCGGCGCTGGCCTTCGCAGGGGAGCCGCCCAGCCTCTTGTTTCAGCCCAGTCCGGTGGCGGGTCGGGCCGGATTGCGTATTGAGGCCCACTTCGGCGGTCTGCGAAAATCGCGCCAGGTGGCGGCTCACAACGCGGCGCGACTTTTTTCGGGCCCGGCTGATCAATCACCGCCGGTGGCGACACTTCCCTAGGCACGAGCATGGGCGCGGGGATCTCTCGAATCGAAAAGGCACTCGGCTGGCGTCGCTCCCCGGCGCAAGTCGAGGTCGCGGACTTGTATCGCGACGAGCTCGAGGCCGTGATTCGCACGCTGCGGCGCCAAGGCGTCGCCGAGGCCGAGCTCCCCGACGCGGCGCACGAGGTCTTCGTCGTGGCCCTTCGCCGCCGCGAGGATCTGGCGCAAGTCGAGCACCCACGCGCCTGGATCTTTGGGGTCGCCCGACACGTGGCCGCGAACCGCCGCCGCAAGCTCTTTCATCGACGCGAGCGCGAGCGGGCCTGGGCTGAGAGTCAGGAGCCGAGTGCATCGACCGCCACGGCGAAGGCCGAGGCCATCGAGCTGCGCTTGGCCCTCGACGACTTTTTGGCCCGCTTGCGACCCGAGCTGCGCGAGGTCTTCGTGCTCGGCGAGCTCGAAGGGCTGACCCGCAACGAGCTGGCCGAGGCGCTCGAGCTCGCGCCGGGGACGGCGTACAGCCGCCTTCGCGCGGCCCGCAAGTGCTTCGCCGACCACTTCGCCGAGCCGGGCGAAGGGCAGGCCGCCGTCGAAGGCGAGCGCGAGCACGCTCGAGGGCTCGTGCTCGCCGTGCTGCCCAGCTTGCCAGCGACCTTGTCGAGCGCGGGTGCGGCGGCTGGATCACTCGCGCTCTCCATCAAGGCTTTCGTGCTCGGGGCCGCGACGAGCCTGGCCGGCGTCGCGGCCGTGGTCGTGGTTCGAGATCCGAGTCCGCCGGCACCGGCGTCGGCAGCGGAAGCGTTCGATGCGGCGGCGTCGGTCGCCCCGGCGCCAAAGGCCCACGCACGCGGTGGGCAGGACAAAAAGAGCTCCGAGCCCGAGCCGGAGTCGGCGCCAGCACCCGAGTCGGCGCCAGCACCCGTGCCGGCAACCGAAGCTCGAGCCCCCTCGACCCTCCCGTCCGCCTCGGCCGAAGCGGCGGCGGCGACCCGTCCGCCGCCCAAGCGCAAGGCGCCGACACCCGCGCTCGCCAGTCAGGCCCTCGACCGCGAAGTTCAGGCCCTGGCGTCGGCGCGTCGGGCCTTGGCCGCCGGGGAGCTCGAAGTCGCCGCACGTGTGCTCGAGACCCTGGCCGCGGCCCAAGCGAACTCGCCGATGCCCCACGAGCGCGCGGCCCTCGAGACCGAACTCGCGTGTCGTCGCGCGACGCCCGAGCAAGCGGCGCGCGCGTGGTCGGAGTTCCAGCGCCGGCATCCGACGAGCAGCTACCAAGCCCGCCTGCGCTCGGTGTGCAAGCCCGGGTGATCAATCTGCCCCGTCGGCGACATCTCTCAACGATGAAACGCCCGTCCATGTCCCGCTTCACTTCGATCTACTCTTTGACCCTCGCGCTCGGGGTCTCGTCGGCGGCCGGGTGTGGACTGCAGGTCAACGTCATCGGCGAGGGCGAGTCGAGCGAGGGCAGCGGGGAAAACGGAGAGTCCGAGGGGGCGACCGGCAGTTCGAGCGACTCCGGGGAAACGGGCGGCCAATCCAAAGCCGCTCTCGACGTCCTCTTCGTGGTCGACAACTCGGGGAGCATGGGCGCCGCGCAAGAGGCGATGGTTCGCGCCGGCGTCTCGATGGTCGAGGCCCTCGAGGCGCGCGGCATCGACTACCGGATCGCGTTCACGACCACCGACAACGGCAACCCTTGGTGCCCGGGGACCAGCCCCGAGGCAGGAGGGTTCGTGTTCGAGTCATGCCGTGACCGCCTCACGGGATTCATCTCGCAAGACGGCAGTACGAACGTGCAAGCGATGGCCTGCACCTCGCGCTGTCCCTACAGCGGCGAAGAGTTGGGCATCATCCCCGGTGTCACCCGGCCGTGGCTCGAGCGCATCGACGGGGTCAAGAACCTCGCCGCCGATCCGGCCGACGCCATCGCCTGTCTGTTGCCGCAGGGGATCAATGGGTGCGGCTTCGAGCAGCCGCTCGAGAGCATGCACAAGACCCTCGTGCGCAGCGAGACGGACTCCGAACCGGGCTTTGGCTTCGTGCGAAGCGACGCGAACCTACTGGTGGTGATCATCACCGACGAGGCCGACTGCTCGCACAATCCCGAGCACGAGACCATCTTCGCGCAAGACGGCAACAAGGCCTTTTGGTGGGACTCGTCGGCGACCTTCCCGACGAGTGCGGTGTGCTGGAACGCCGGGACGCAGTGCGAACCGGAAGGGGAGGGATTGCGCTGCTCGACCGGCAACTACGATGTCGACGGGCAACTACTGGTCAATGACGCGACCGACGCCGTGCTGCGCTTTCATGGTCGGTACACCGATCAGCTCGAGCGGATCTTGGACGAAAAACGCGAAGCTCGTCCCGATGCGCGGGTCGAGGTCGCCTTGGTCGCGGGCTACGCTTTGGACGGTACGCTGAACTACGCGGAGACCAGCGACCTCGGGTTCATGTCCGACTTCGGCATCGGGCCCGGGTGTGAGCGAGACGAGGTCAAGCTGCGACCCTGCGACACCCAAGAGGACTGCATGGGTTGGGGGGGGACATGCACGAGCGCGGGCTTCTGTGAGACCGAGATCTCCGCCGTCCCCCCGGTGCGTCTCGAAGCCGTGCGCTCCTTCAACTACGCGAGCCCCTACGCCATCAGCATCTGCTCGCTGAGCTACTCCGAGCGCTTCGCCCTCATCGCCGAGGAGATGAGCTCCGGAGACTGAAACTCGAGTCCCCTTCGGGTATCGATCGCGGCCGTCCTCCCCCAATGCAGCCCCCAGCTGCAGCCGGGGGAGGGCGGCCGACTTTTTGGTGGCGCGCACCCGCGCGCGGTCACGATCCGACACACATTCGTTGGCGAGCTGTTGCGCAGACACCGGGCTGGTCTGCGTAGCGTTCGCTCATGGCGATCGGACGACGAGTCTTCCTGCGACGCGGTGGTTTGGTGGCGGGCGCGCTGACGGCCTTGCGCACGATGAACCCCAAGACGGCGCGCGCGAACAGCCCCTGGGGAGACTTGATCCCCGACTCGATCTGCTCGCTGCCGCCCGGCTTCAGCTACACGATCTTGCAAGAGCGCGGCGGCGCCAACGATCCCATGACCGACGGTTACCGGGTCCCCGCGCGCGCCGACGGGATGTGGTGCTGGATGCACCCGAGCTTGCCCGACCACTACATCTTGATGTGCAACCACGAAAACGACGGCAGTGGTGGCGCGCACACCGGCGGATCGCCCCCTTCGCAGGCCTTCGACAGCGGAGCGCACGGCGGCGTGACGCGCATCGTCGTCGACAACTCGGGGGCGACGCCGGTCGTCGTCTCGAACAACCTCGTCTTGACGGGCACCATCCGCAACTGCGCCGGCGGCTGGAGCCCCTGGGGATGGCTGAGCTGCGAGGAGACGACCACCAGCGGCCACGGCTACGTCTTCTTGTGCGACATCGAGGCCAGCACGGTCCAAGCGCCGGATCCCAAGTACGTCTACGGCCGCTTCAACCATGAGGCCGCCGTCGTCGATCCGGCCACGAACATCTGTTACCTGACGGAGGATACGGGCAGCAGCGGGCTTTATCGCTACGTGCCGGACGACTTCGCCGACCCCTGGGGAGACGGTCAGTTCCAGGCCCTGCGGCGTGTCGGTGACGACAACTTCGACACCGACACGATGATGCAAGACGAGCTCATCAACGTCGAGTGGGTCAACGTCAGCGACAGCGACATGCCCTACAGCGAGGCGGCCTCCTTGGGCTGCGCCATCGTACGTCGCGGCGAAGGCATCGCGCGGGATCCGAACAATGGGCTCGTCTACGTCTGCAGCACCGCGGGCGACAAGATCTTCTGTCTCGACGACAGCCCCAGCAACCCGACTTTGACCCTCGTTGGGTCGAACAGCCTCGACGGGAGCAACATGGATGCCCCCGACAACATCACGGTCTCGCCCTGGGGAGACGTGTGGATCGCCGAAGACGGAGGTGGGACCGAGTACGTGCGCTTCATTGACGCGGCTGCGGGCGAGATCTGTGACTTCGCCGCCCAAAGCGCCTCCGAGTTCGCGGGCGTCTGCTTCTCCCCGGACGGCAAAGCGATGTTCGTCAACATCCAAGGCCGCGATATGACCTTGATGATCACGGGGCCCTTCCCGGACCTTCCGGGTGGTGACGGCGACGGAGACGGCGATGGAGACGGAGACGGTGACGGCGACGGAGATGGAGACGGAGATGGAGACGGAGATGGAGATGGAGACGGAGATGGAGATGGCGATGGCGATGGCGACGGAGATGGAGACGGAGATGGAGACGGAGACGGAGATGGAGACGGAGATGGAGACGGCGACGGAACTGGAGATGGAGATGGCGACGGTGACGGCGACGGCGATACCTCATCGACCGGCGGCGAATCCGGTGGCTCGAGCGAATCCGGAAGCGGCGACGACGGCAGCGCCTCCGGGGAAGCCGGAAGCAGCGAAACGGGCGAGGAGGGCGATCCCATGGCCGAAGGCGGCGACAGCTGTGCCTGCGACACGAGCGGCGAGTCCCGCGGTGGGAGCCTTGGCGCGGTGCTCGTCGGGGCTGCGATCTTGGGGATGCGCGGCGGCGGCTCTCGGGACCCGGACGCCCGCCTGGCCGAAGTGAAGGACGAAGACGAAGACCCGGAGACGCGCTAGCCTAGGGCGTGCCGGCGCCTCGACGCGAGCTCCCCAATCATCGCTACTACGCGCGCGCCCACGGGCGCTGGACGGGGCGAGCGCCGACGCTGCGCAGGGAGCCGTGCTCGACATGCGCCTGGCCTGGGGCGGCGGTGCGCAGCACTTGAGCGCCGACCGGGGCTGAGGGCTCAGTCTCGCCGGTTCGAAGGGATCATCGGCGGCAGGCGATACTTCGGCTCGCCTTCACCCTCGTCTTCCTCGCCGTCGCCTTCGTCTTTGAGCTTGTCGAGCTGCTCGGCCCGCGCTTGATTGGGCATGAGCATCGAGTTGACCTCGGCGATCACGCTCGACAGGGAGCTCGAGCGCCGTCGCTGCGGATCATCGATGGGCCGGCTGTAGTGCCGGTACACCGCGGAGATCATCAAGACCCCCACGAGGATGCCGACCCCGATGCCGATCAAGCCCGCCATGCGCCAAGTATGCCGCACGGCGGGGCCGCGTCTGACATGAGGCCCGTGGATGGCAACCTAGACGAGCTGGTCGCGTTCGAGCTGGGCCACGTGGTCGGCCAGGGTCTGCTCGAAGGGGCGGTACTCGATGCCCAGGCGCTCGCGGCTGGGGCCCGCGTCGACGCCTGGGTGCAAACCCACATTGCGCGACACGTACTTCCACGAAAGGCCGTTCAGGGGCCCCATCAGGTACATCACGAACTTGGGCACGGTCATCTTGGGGAGCTTGTAGGGGCGGCTTCCCACTTTGCCGAGCAGCGCCCCGAGCTCGAGCATGGTGGCGGTGCCCTGCGCCAAGATGAAGCGCTCACGGCCCTCGCCCGGTGCGAGCGCGGCGGCGCGCAGGTGGGCCATGGCCGCGTCGCGCACATCGACGGTCTGCCACATCAAGTCGGGGACCCCCGTGCGAAATCCGCCCCCGAGGTAGCGCAAGAGAGTCTCGACGCTGGTGCCATCGACGCGTTCGCTGAGCGAGGGGCCAAAGACGAAGCCGGGATGAATGGTGGCCATGGTCCAGCGCGGCGAGCCGCCGGCGCGGGACTTGGCCTCGGTTTGGGCCTCGCAGCGCTCCCACGCGGCCTTTTCGGCCTCGGTCTTCGAAAAGGCATAGGGCTGATGCTCGAGCGAACTGCTCTCGTTCCAGTCCTCGGCGCAAAGGGGATGGCCGCGTTCGACGATGTCGGCCAGGTCGCCGAACATGGCCGCGACGCTCGAGGTGAGCACCACCCGCGTAACGCTCGGCGTGGTTTCGATGGCCTTCATGACGTTCAAGGTGCCCTGCACGGCCGGCGCAAGGAGCTCGCGCTGAGGGTCTTTGGTGTCGATGAAGAAGGGCGAGGCCGTGTGCATGACGGTGCCGCACTCGGCGAAGGCCGCATCGAAGCTGCCGTCCGCGAGTAGGTCGGCGGCGAAAAGCCTCAGTTCCCCCGGGGCCTCGGCGGCCAGGCCCTGCAGGTGACCCACCTTGTCGGCCCGCGAAGGATCGCGCACGGTCGCGTGCACCGTGGCCCCCGCGTCGAGCAGGTACTTGGTGACCCACGAGCCCAAGTAGCCGCTGGCTCCGGTGACGGCGACGGGAGCATCGAAGCGGGGGAGGGCAGCTGCGGCGGACTCGGACATCGCGGGGAGGGTAGTGCAAGCCCGGCGGCTTGGCACGGCCGGGCGTGCGCTGCGTCAGCGCTGGCGCGCCCTCGCAAGTGGTAGCGTCCACCGATGCGCAGCCTTCCTCGAGCCGCTTGGTGGCTGGTGTGCCTGGGTCTGAGCCTGGCCGCCGGCGGGTGCAAGAACGTCGAGTCCTTTTTCAACGATGTCGGCAACTCCGTCGACGGCGCCGCGACCGAGGTGGTCGATGGGACCCGGCGCGTGTTCACCGGCGAAAAACGGCCGCCCCGCGAGCTGCCCGAAGCCGAGGGGGAGGGGGCCGAGGACGAGGCCTTCGTGCGCTCCCGCGAGGCCTACGACAAAGGCAAGGTGGCCTACGAGCTGGCCGAGTACGACGAGGCCATCGAGCAGTTCAGCGCGTCATTCGTCGCGGCCGAGGAGATCGAGGACGAGTCGATGCGTGCGATCGTGCAGTCGACCCTGCACTACAACTTGGGCCAAGCCCACCTGCACGCCTACGACATCGATCGCGATCCCACGCACCTGCACAAGTCCAAGGACTTGCTCGACAAGTACCTCGCAGCCAACCCCGAGCTCTCGGACGAAGACCGCGAACTGACGGAGACCTTGAAGGCCGAAGCCGACGCCAAGCTCGAGACGCACGCACAGGGGCAAGCCGAGGGCGTGAGTGGGCCGAGCGGCGCGACCGGGGGCGCATGACCCTCCGTGTCAGCGAGGAGCAGCCGGCAGACATCGCCGCCATCGCGTCACTGAACCGGGCGGCCTTTGGTGGGCCGGGCGAGGCGGAGTTGGTCGATCGACTGCGTGAGGTGGGGGCGCTGCCGATCTCCTTGGTGGCGCGCGAGGGCGACGAAATTCTCGGGCATATCGCTTTTTCGCCGGTGGTCGCGGACGGCAAAGCGGGAAGGGGGCTCGGCCTGGGCCTCGCGCCGATGGCCGTACGGCCCGATCGTCAGCGAGAGGGGATCGGCACGAAGCTGGTCGAGCGTGGGCTCGAGATCGCGGCCGCCAGCGGAGCGCCCTTTGTCGTGGTTCTCGGGCACCCGGACTACTACCCCCGCTTTGGCTTCGAGCTGGCCTCGACCTTCGACATCGCGTGGGAGCAGGCCGGCTACGCCTCCGCTTTCTTCGTCCGTGCGCTCGACGCCGGGGATCTCCCGCGCGGCGGGACGATCCGCTACCGGCCCGAATTCGACGCCGTGTGAGCGCATGGCGCCCCTGGGGGTGTGCCCAATCTCAATGTGACCGCATTGAAACGCAGCGAGCCCCTTGACCTGGATGCACTGCGCTGCCTAGGCTCCGCGCGCTCGGTCCCGTGGGGCCGTGCGAAGGAATCCACATGCGCATTCGCAACGCTCTTCTCTCCACTCTGCTCCTCGTCCCCGCCGCCGGCTGTGCTGGTCAGCTGGGTCACATGCCGCCCGTGGGTGGCCTTTACGCCGGTGCCAAGGGCATGGCCCCCAACTCGGTCGCCGAGGTCAGCGACGGCGCTCGCCCCGGTCCCAAGTCGGGTGAGTCCTGCGCCATGGGCGTGCTCGGCCTCGCCTCCTGGGGCGACATGAGCCTCGCCGCCGCCAAGAAGTCCGCTGGCATCAGCAAGGTCGACACCCTCGACTACAAGACCATGGACATCCTCGGCGTCGTCTACCAAAAGCACTGCCTGCTCGTCACCGGCGAGTAGTTCGGTCGGCGTTTCGACGCCGCGACAAAAAGGGCGTGCCATCGCGGCGCGCCCTTTTTTCGTGCTCGGCCGAGTCGGTCGGTCGGTCGGGCGCTTCAGCCCTTGGCCATGCGTTTGGCGAGATAGGCCTCGAGCTTGCCCTTCTCGCGCTTTCTCCAGTAGCGCTCGAGCTTGGGGCTACGCCCGGGCTCGGAGCTCTCGGCCTGCAACAAGGTCGCGTACAAGCTGAGCATGCCCTCGACCGCGGCGAGCTCGTCGTCGAGCGGAGAGGCCTCGGGTTGGTCCTCGACCTGCAAGGCCTTCGCACATTGATAGGCCATTCGCATGTAGCGACTGTAGCTGTAGCGATGGTCGTTGATCGCCGGCATGGCCACGGCCGCCGTGACCCGGTAGCGCGGCTCGCTTTGTTCTTGGCCTTCGATCCAGTCGAGGGCCAAGTCTCGCGCCCGGGTCCACTGCTTCGGGTCGGCGTCTTGCGGCACCGTACGCAAGAGCCAGTCCATCGCCGCGAGGGCCTCGGCGCGGTGGGTCTCGAAGTCCTCGGGGCTCTCGAGGGTCCAGCTCTCGGGCAAGGTGGGGGCGTTGGGGCGCGCGCTGCCTTGCAACTGCGTCGCGGGGTCGAGATGTCGACACGCCGGTGCAGCCAAGCTGAGAGCGGCGAGCGCCAGGGCGAGGGCCAATCGCATGCGCAGGCGATTAGCCCAGGGCGCACGGACCCGCAAGCCTCAGGCGGCGCGGAGGTCCAGGTGGGCGTAGTGGCCCGTCTGCGAAACCGGGCCGGGCGCGACGGCGATGGGCGCCGAGAACATGGGCCCGCGCCAGGCGAAGCTGTGAAACTCGCCCCGCTCCCCGCAGGGATCCACCGAGGCGGGGAGGCCCTCGACGAAGCTCGTGTCGAAGTCGCAACCGAGCAAGGTGGCGTCGAGCTCGTCGAGGTCGATCGAACTCAGCTTGGCGCACAGGCCCCCGTGGCACATCTCGCGCGCCAACGCGGCCGTGTCGCTGCCCCAAAGGGGAAAGCAAAGCTCGATGCCGGTGCCGCGCATGTTGGCCTCGCGCGCGGCGCGAAGGTCCTCGAGGTAGAGATCCCCAAAGGCGATGTGGGTGACGCCCCGCTCGTGCTGGTCTCGCAACAAGGCCCGCATGCGGGTGGCGTAGGCGTCATGGGACGGTCCGTGCTCGACGACGAGAAGCGGGAGCCCGGCCGCCGCGGCCTGGGCCTCGACCAGCGCCCGCGAAGTGCGATGCATGGGCACCCGCTGCGCCTCGTCGAAGACGGTCAACAGCCCGACGACCTCGACCTCGGGGTTGCGGCGCAGACGCTCCAAGGTCCACGCACTGTCTTTTCCGCTCGACCAAGAGATCAGGACACGGCGCATGGAGGCGGCCGAAAGGTGGACCGAAGCGTCCCCGCATGCAAGCGGCTTTCGCCCATCCAGATGGCGGGTGCTCGCCCTTACACACGGGCGAAACCCCAACGCAGCAAAGGGTGTCAGAGTCGCTCGTCCCTGGCCTATCGTGTGCGCGATGGCCCGCACCGGACCACCACCTCCGCTCGAGCGCCCGACCTTCCCCGACGCCGCCGTGCGTGGGGATCCGCCGCGGATCTTGGTGCTCTACGGCTCTTTGCGCGAGGTCTCTTACAGCCGACTTTTGGCCGAAGAGGCGGCACGGATTCTCGAGGGACTCGGCTGCGAGGTGCGCATCTTCGATCCGCGCGAGCTGCCGATGAAGGCCCCCGGTCTCGAAGATCACCCCAAGGTGCAAGAACTGCGTGAACTCTCGATCTGGAGCGAGGGGCAAGTGTGGAGCTCGCCCGAGATGCACGGGACGATCACCGGCGTGTTCAAAAATCAGATCGACTGGATCCCGCTGTCGATGGGGGCAGTGCGCCCGACCCAAGGCCGCACCTTGGCCGTGATGCAGGTCTGCGGCGGCTCGCAGTCCTTCAACGTCGTGAACACCCTTCGCATCTTGGGCCGCTGGATGCGGATGATCACCATCCCCAACCAGTCCTCGGTGGCCAAGGCCTGGCAAGAGTTCGAGCCGGACGGCCGCATGAAAGACTCGGGCTTCCGCGACCGCGTGGTCGACGTGATGGAAGAACTCTACAAGTTCACGATCCTCACCCGTGACCAGCGCGCCTTTTTGGTCGATCGCTACAGCGAGCGCCGCGAAGCCGCGGCCGGCGGAGTGCTCGACGCCGACAACCCGAAACATGCGTCCAAGGCCACGCAGACGACCAAGGCGACCGAGAGCTAAGGGGTCTGCAGAGTTTTTTGACCGATTTTTGGCCTCGAGCTGCGTCCTCGCGGGTCCTGCTCCGTCTTCACCGCTGAGCCCCCCAAACATCGAGCGGGGGCGGGAACGAGACCATGAACGAAGCCAAAGAAACCAACTGTTGTGAGACCGAGGGCGGCTGCCCGCCCGGATGCTGCGAAGGGGGCTGCTGCGGCGGCGCCGCGTGTTGTTGCTGTGGACCGGGCGCTTGCGAGAGCAGCGCACGCAGCTCGAGCTCTTCGAGTGAAAAGCAAGGCGCGGCGTGCTGCCGACCCGCCTCGACCCGAGGCTGTTGCTGAGGATCGAGCATGAGCGCGCCGACGGCACGAAGTGATGCGCTCGCCCGCGAGTTTCGTGAAGCCCTGCATCGCTTCGTGCTGCGACGCGTAGACGATGCGGCCGACGCCGAGGACCTCACCCAAGAGATCCTGGCCCGGCTGCATCGCGCTTCGGCGCGCGGGGACGCCATCGAGGACCCCCGCGCGTGGCTGTTCGCGGTGGCCCGCAACGCCTTGCGCGATCACTGGCGCGCCACGAGATCGCGGCGTGCCGCCATGGAGCGCGTGGCCGCGCAGCCGCAGCGCGTGGCCGAAGCGCAGGCGCAAGACGAAGTCGAAGCCGATCTGGTCTGCTGCATTCGTCCTTTGATCGACGAACTGGAAGCTGACGACCCCGCGAGCGCGCGAGCCTTGCGACAGACCGAGCTCGGCCCGCTGGCCCAGCGAGAGGCGGCGGTACGAGAGGGCATCTCGCTCTCCGGCATGAAGTCTCGAGTGCAGCGCGCGCGCGGCAAACTGCGTCGCCTGCTCGAAGCTTGCTGCCAGATCGAAGTCGACGCGAGGGGAGCCCCGTCGTTGATCGAGACGCGCGGCGCGTGTGCCTGTCGTTGCGCCCAGTCACCGGAGGAGTCACCGGACGGGTCGGCCAGCTAGTCGCCGCTGGGATCGGGGATCTCGGGGAAAGGCTCGACGATGCGATCCCACTGCTCACGCTCGACGCTGGCGAGCTTGCCCGGCGCGGGGATCGAGGCGGGGCCAGCCGAGATCCAAAACTCGCCGCCGTCGCGCTCTTTGACCTGCAGCGCCGTATAACCGCCGGGCGCCTGGGCCTGATCTTCGTCGAAGGGCACGCGCACGACGCACAGCTCGGCCAGCGTCTTTCGCAAAGTGTTGGCGCGCGCAGCCTCGACCTCCGTGTCCACCTGGTGGGGCACGGGCGTGCTGTCGTTCAGGGTGTAGCTGTCACCTCGCAGGCGATTCGCTTCGAGGTCCCAGGTCACGTCGTGCAGCGCACCCGCGTGCGAGGCCTGGCTCACCAAGCGCAAGCTGACGGTGTCGGGACCACCGAGGGGCTCACAGTCGGTCGGCGCCTGGTGCATCGGCCGCCTCACCCGAAGCGGCGCTCGGGCCCGTGGCCGCCGCCGGATCGGCCTGCGCCTCTCCGCTCGCCGGCGTCGGGGTGTCGGCCTCGGTCTTTGCGCAAGCGAGCGCGAGCGCGGCGATGGCGAGGGGGAGGAGACGCGATGCGAGCCACATACGTACATTCTATCCACCCGCGGCCCCCAGATCGCGCACCTTGCGGCCCCTGTGCGCGCGGTCGCGCACTTTTGCTCCCGAAAGGGTGGCGGCGCATATAGGATGTGCGCCGGATGACGAGCCCCCCGGCATCCCCGCCGCGTTACGATGGCGCCATGCATGACGACCCACTGCGGGTCTTGCTGCTGTGCTCCTCGGCGAAGCTGAACTCGGTCGCGGCCCTCGCGGCCCAGCTCGAGCAAAAGGGGCTACACGTCGAGATGCTGCCCGGGGTCGAGCTCGATCGAGAGCTCGCCTTGCAGGCGCTGGTGAAAAACCGGCGCGGGGCGCTCTATGTCATCTGCCGTGACCGCGAGCTCGACGAAGACGGTTCGGATGAGCTGCGCCGCTTGCTGCTCGGGGCCCACCCGGCCTTGGAAAAGCACGTGGTCATGGTTACGCCGCGAGACACAAATGTCCGCGCCGACGCCCAGGCCCTGGCCGTCAAGGCGCGGATGCTTGGCGCGCGCCAGGGACCGGATGTCTCCAGGGGCCCTTCGCCGGTCCTCGATGCGCAGTACATTTCGGACGCGCCAGGGCTCGGTACCCCAGCGCCGGCCATCAGCGAGGTCGAGTCGGCCGAGATTGTGCTCGATCAGCCGGTGGCGGCCGGCCGCCAACGCGGGGGACCGCATCGCTTTGCGCCACCGCCTTCGCGATCGCGCCCGCGTCCGACCCCGCCGCCGCCGCCTCCGCACGCGGGAGGTGACGACGAAGTCACGGTCGTGCGCCGTGCTCCAGAGCCGCCACCGGGATACCGGCCACCGCCGAGTCGCGCTGCGCCGCCGCCGAGTGGGCCGCGGGATCCGGCCAAGCTCAAGTCTCTCAAGCGAACCATGGTGATGGGTTCGGGCACGGCTCGCCGCCCGCCTTCGCCGACGCCGCCACCACCTCCGCCGCCGCGCGGGACGGCGCCCGCGCCCTCGCAGTGGGAACCGGCACCGCCGCCCGCCTCGCGCGCCCCCAAGCCTTCGCGCCGTCGTTCGCCCCGCGACACGATGCTGCCTTTGGTCGGGCGCGACATCGTCGACGACGAAGATCTCGACGACGTGATGCTGCCCGCCGACGAGCCCGAACGCGACGGCGCGCGCTTGATGAACGCCGGGGCCCCGGTGGCGCGGGTCGACTTGGTACCGGCCGCGTCGCTGCGTGCCGACCCACCGCCATCGGCCGTGCCCCCGGTACGCGATGACGAAAAGACGCAGATCTACGCGCCGGTCGATGCACCCCTCGACGAGGGCGCCGACGAGCTCCCCCTCGACATGGACCTCGAGGAAGAGCCAACCGAGGTCAAGGCGAAGCCGAAAGCGAAAGCGAAAGCGAAGCCCAAAGCTGCTCGCGCCCGTCCTCCGGCTTCCCGCCCCAAGCCACGCCCCTCGGCCGCCGCTGCACCACCGGTG
>JAUIJR010000081.1 GCA_030431075.1 Polyangia bacterium
TGGCCCCTTTGATGGCGGCCGGCGTCGTTGCCTCGACCAGCAGCGTCGCGCAGGCGGCCGAGTTCTCCAAGGCGAGCTGCCAAGTGCACGCCATCTTGGCGAACCGCGAAGGCGAGGGCGGCGTGCCCGAGAACCTCGCCTTTTTGAAAGCCGAGCTGACCAACCCGGCCTTCGCCGCCTTCAAGTCCTTCGTCTTGTTGGGCACGCATCGCTTCGCCCTGAGCAAGGGCAAAGAGACGACGCAAAAGCTCGCCTCGGGTCACACCATGGCGCTGGCCATGCGCGCGGCCGACGAGAAGAACGTCAAGCTGCACGTCCGCCTCGGACAAGCGAGCGGCAAGTCCCTCGTCGACACCGACTACACCGTCAAGCCCAACGGCTTCGTGCTCTTCGCCACGAACCACGCCAAGGGATCGGTGGTCTTCGCGGTGCAGTGTCACGGCAAGAACTAGCGGCGGATCTCGTCGCCCCCGGAAAACCCGCGCTGACCGGCGCGGGTTTTTTGCGTCGCACGAGCCGCTTTATGGGGCCCTCCGCACGCGTGGGAATCGCCGCGCGTGCTCGTGCGTGAGCTGAGCTAAGGTGCCCGGGCGCATGCAGCCATCGCCTGCCCCCAAAGCGCCCCGGCGTCGTCGACGCTGGTGGCCATGGATCGCGGGACTCGGGGGGCTCCTCGTGTTCGCGCTGGTGGCGATCGTGGCCAGCTACCCGAAGTGGGCCGGGGGGTGGGTCAAAGAGGAACTCGAGACGCGCTTGAGCAAGCGCCTCGAAAGCGAGCTCATCATCGAGGACCTCGAGCTCGACTACACCGAGATACGCTTGCGCGGGATCACCTTGTCTCAGCCGGCGCTGCGGGTGGACGAGATGGTGGTGACGCTGGCCGACAATCCCCTGTGGAGTCTTCGCGCGAGCGTCGATCATGTCGAGATCATCGGCGGCTATCTCGAAGGCGATCGCCAAGCCGTCGAGGCGCTCGCCGCCAAGCTCCGACGCAAGAAGGGCGAGGACGAAGGGGAGGGGGGCGGCTGGTTGCGTCGTCGCGTCAAGGCGCGGCCGCGTCGCGTCGCGGTCGACGGCTTCGCCTTCGAGTTGAGCGCGGCCACCGGTCCGGTCTCGCGCGTCAAAGGCGTGGTCGAAGGCGAAGCCGATCTCTACGAGGGCGTCGCCGATCTGGTCTTGCATCAAAGCGCAGCGCACCTGCGTGCGCTGGGGGACAAGCGCTTCGCCGCACGACGGCTCCACACCAAGCTGAACTTGACCCCCGACGGCCTGCAGATGCCCCTGCGGATCGACCTCGAAGGCGGGGCCACCGCCATCACCAAGGACATCGCCGTGGCCCAGGTCGACGGCTGGATCGAACTCGAAGACCGCGCTGCGTCTCGAATCTCGCTGGATCTGACCGGCGGCTTCGGCGCCGGGGAGGCCGGCCGGGGCGGTGACGCCCGGCTGTGGTCGATCACCGGATCCGGGCGACGAGACCTGAGCGAGGGCAAGTTGGTGGTGGCCATGGAGCCCTTCGAGCTCGGCCGCGTGCCCGAGGTGCTCGAGCAGGTGCCGGGCTTGGTGGACAGCGAGCGCGCGACCGTCTCGGGCGAGCTGGCCATGGCCTTGTCGGGGGGCACGGCGCGCCTCGACGGCTCGGTCGACCTCGCGGGGCTCAACTTGGACCATCCGCTTTTGGCCCGCGACACCCTCGAGGACCTGGACTTGCGCGTGGACCTCGGCGCGACGGTCGACCCCGAGGCCTACACGGTCGAGATCCGCGAGCTCATCTTGAGTCGGCGGGGGGCCAAGGTCGCCATCCGCGGCAAGCTCGTGCACCCGCCCGAACGCGAGCAACGCAAGTACCAGCTCTACGTCAAGGTCCCGAAGACCGAGTGCGCAACGATCCTGGCCGCCATCCCGCGGGCCTTCGTGCCCTCCTTGCAGGGACTTCGCGTGCGGGGCATCTACGAGGCGGAGGCCCACCTCGAAGTCGACTTCGCCGCCCTCGACGATCTCGAGCTCGCTACCTCTTTGCGCCCGCGCAACTGCAAGGTCGAGGGCGTCCCGCCGGCCCTGAGCCCGGCTCGCCTGCGCAATGGCTTTACCCACCGCGTCACCATGCGAGACGGACGCCACCGCATGGTCCGCTTGTTCTCGGGCTCGAGCTCCTACGCGAGCTTGTCGAGCATCTCCGAGCACATGGTCTCGGCCGTGCTCACCACCGAAGACGCGGCCTTTTGGCGCCACAGTGGATTTTTGCCGCGGCAGTTCGGCGAGGCCCTGCGCCGCAACCTCAAGGCGGGGCGAGTGCGCCTCGGGGCTTCGACCATCACCATGCAGATGGTCAAGAACGTGTTCTTGAGCCACGAGCGCACCTTGTCGCGCAAGTTTCAAGAGCTCGTGCTGACCGAGTACGTCGAGCGCACCTTGCCCAAGGCGCGCATCATGGAGCTCTACCTCAACGTGATCGAGTTCGCGCCAGGGGTCTACGGCGTGCGCCAGGCCTCGGAGCACTATTTCGGCAAGCACCCGCGCGAGCTCACCTCCCTCGAGGCCGCCTACTTGTCCTTGATGCTGCCGAGCCCGGTGCGACGCCACGCCTACTTTTGTCGCGGGCAGCTGACCGACTCTTTCGATCGCAAGCTGCGAATGATCCACAAGCTCATGTGGACGCGCGGCCACATCACCGAGCAGGAGTATCTGCTGTGGAAAGACGCGCCTTTGGTCTTCGACCCCTTGCGCGTGGTCAACCAAAGCTCGTGTCTGGCCGAGATCGAACACCTGCTCAGCGCGACCGAGGGGCAGCGGGCGGTCACCGGCCTGATGCGCGGCGAGGGTCCCGATCGCGACGAGATCGACGAAGACGAGGAGGACACGCCCGACATGGACGAGGACCTGCGCCGCGAGATCGAAGACGACATCGAGATGGAAGCGCGCGAGCCCGAGCCGGCCGAGCGTCCCATGCCGCTGCCCGACTTGCTTCCCGGAGGGGACCCCGAGATGTCCGACGCGCCGGGGATTCCGGCCATGGATCAGCTCTAGCGCGAGGAGAGGGCATGGGCCGTCGACTTCCGAAAGCCGAGATCGATTCGCTACTCGAGCAGCGCAGCGCGGCCGAGTTGACCGAGACCTTGCATCCCTTCGTCACCGAGGCGCGACGCGAGAAGTTCGAGGCCATCTTGGCCGCACGCGTCGCCAGCGTGGCCGTCGCCGTCGAGAACCCCTTCGACCCGCACAACGCCTCGGCCGTGATCCGCAGCGCCGAGGCTCTGGGCTTGCACGAGGTGCACGTGCTCAACGCCAGCTTGCGCATCTTGCGGTCGCGCACGGTGACCGCGGGCACTCATCACTGGATCGGCTTGCAGACCTATGCGGGAGGGGCGCGGGTGCCCGGTACCGATTTCGGCGAGGTGGAGCCCGCGCTGGACGCCTTTTTCGCCCGCATGGGTAGCGACGGAATGCGGGTGGCGGGGGCGTGCGTCGATGGGGCGTGCGAGCTGGAGTCGATCCCGGTGGACCAGCCGATCTGCCTGCTTTTTGGCAACGAGCACACGGGCCTGAGCGCATCTGCCGTCGCGCGCTGCGATCTCACCTTTCGGGTACCCATGCACGGCTTTGCGGAGTCCTTGAACCTCTCCGTGTGCGCCGCTTTGAGCATGTATCAGACCCTGGCGCGCCGGAGGGCCCACATGGGGGCCCTCGGTGACCTGGACCCCCAGCAAATTGCACGGGAGCGGGCGCGTTGGTACCTCACCAGTGTCGATGCGCGAACGATCCGAGGCTGCTTCCGAGCACGAGGAAAAGACCGCGAGTCCGGCTGACGCGCCGGGCTCCACCCGCGTCAAGCGCATCGTCTTGTGGTGCCTGGCCATCGGCTTGGGCTGCGCCTTGATGGGCGTGATCGGGCTGGGCTCGATCTTTTGGTACTACGGCCGCGACATCGACGAGATCGACGAGGCCGCGCTGCGCAACTACCAGCCGCCGCAGGTTACGCGGGTCTACGCGCGCGACGGCGAGCTCATCGGCGAGATTTTCACCGAACGCCGTACCGTCGTCGCGGTCGACGAGATTCCCCCCCACGTCGAAGAGGCCTTCTTGGCCGCGGAGGACGCCGACTTTTACCGCCACCGCGGCATGGACTTCATGGGCATGGCCCGCGCCTTGGTGACGAACGTGCGGGCCGGCCGGATCAAGCAAGGCGCCTCGACCATCACCCAGCAGGTCGTGAAGAACTTCTTGCTCAGTCCGGAGCGAAGCTTCGAGCGCAAAGTGCAAGAGCTGATCTTGGCGCGGCGCCTCGAGCAGGTCCTGAGCAAGAAAGAAATCCTCGGGCTCTACCTCAACTCGATCTACCTCGGCCATGGCCGCTACGGGATCGAGGAGGCCTCGCAGTACTACTTCGGCAAGAGCGTCCGCGAGATCGACATCGGCCAGGCGGCTTTGCTGGCGACCTTGCCCAAAGCACCCGGACGCGACTCGCCCTACCAAAACCCCGAGAAGGCCAAGACGCGGCAGCGCTTCGTCTTGCAGCAGATGGTGGAGAAGAACTTCGCCGACGTCGCCGACATCGAGCCCTTTTTGGAGGCGGAGCTCGAGGTGCAGCCGCGCGAGAACGCGGGCCAGATCGAGCGCGGGGCCGAGGAGTTCGTCGACGCCGCCCGCGAGGCGCTCGAAGAGCGCTACGGGGCCGAGCGTGTGCGCACCTTGGGCGCCCGGGTCGTGACCACCGTCGACCTCGAGCTGCAGCGCGAGGCCCGAGAGGGCCTGATGAAGGGCCTGCAGGCCGTCGATGCGCGCCGCCGCTTTGGACACGGCATCAAGCCCGCGCGCGAGGCCAACTTGAAGCGGGCCTTCGACAAAGGGGCGGGGCCCCACGAGCTCGGCGCGGTCTATCCCATCGTCATCGAGGCCTGCCCGGAGGCGGTCTTGGCCGCGCGTCCCGAGGGGGGCAAAGGGGAGGGCGCGGGTTTTTGCGGCAAGATCGGCGAGGCGGCCTACTTCGTCTCGGTGCCCGCGGGCTCACGCTACGACGAGGACAAAAAGACTCACGACAAACAGTTTCCCGCCGGCGGCATCACCATGGCCCGGGTGCTCGTTCGCCCCGAGCAAGAGGGCGCCCCCCACGAGGGCTGGGGCCTCGCCGAGATCGGCTCGGGACCCGAGGCGGCCGTGGTGCTGACGGCGGTCGAAAGTGGCGAGGTGCTCGCCATGATCGGCGGCTCGGCCTACCAGCGCGCCGGCTTCAACCGGGTGCTGCGGGCCAAGCGTCAGCCGGGCTCCTCCTTCAAGCCCATGGTCTACGGCGCAGCGCTGGCCAGCCGACGCTTCACGGCCGCCACCCTGGTCGAGGACTCGCCCGAGATCTACGAGAAGTGGCGACCCACGAACTTCGAGCGCGACGTCTACCGCGGGCAGATTCGGGTCCGCACCGCTTTGACCCACTCGGTCAACACGGTGGCGATCAAGCTGCTCGACGCGGTCGGCTTCGAAGCGGTGCACGCCTTCGCCAAGTCGGCCGGCATCGACGCGCCGCTTGCCGACAACCTCTCGCTCGCCTTGGGGACCTCGGAGGTCACGCCCTTCGAGCTGATGCGGGCCTACCTGACCTTGGCTCGCGGTGGCTCGCGCATCGAGCCGACCTTCATCTCGAGCGTCGAAATCGCGGGCGAAGAAAACTGGAGCCCCTCGCGCGAGACCACGCCCGCCATCGAGCCGGGCGTCGCCTACGTAATGACGAGCATGATGCGCTCGGTGGTCGAAGAGGGCACAGCCAAGCGGGCCAAGGCCCTGAAGCGGCCGGCGGCCGGCAAGACCGGCACCTCGGGAGACAACAAGGACGCCTGGTTCGCCGGCTTCACCCCCGACTTCGTCGCCGTGGCCTGGGTGGGCTTCGACGTCCCGGCCAAGCTCGGCTCGTCGGAGACCGGCGGTCGCGCGGCCTTGCCGATCTGGTTGGCCGTGATGCAAGCGGCGAGCAAGGAGCTGCCGGTGCGCGACTTCTCGCCGCCGCCCGAGGTCAGCGTGCGTCGCATCGACAAGGCGACGGGCCTGCTCGCGCCACAGTCGACCTGGGCGCCGGACGGCAGCGAAGTTCCCGTGGATCCGGCGACGGTGATGGAGGAGAGCTTCATCGCCGGGACCGAGCCGGTGGAGGTCGCCGATCCGCTACGGGTCGGCAACGCCGACGCCGTGCTGGATCTCTACGGGGACGGACCCAGCGGGGCGGACGACGCCGCCTTCTTGGATGGCGACGAGGTGCTCGGCGCGGACAAGCTGGACTCGGGCAACGACGAGGCGCGACTCGAGGGCAATGACCCCCTTCGGGACCGCGCCGGAGCGGACGGCGGGCCGGCCAAACTCCCCGATCTCGGAGGGAGCGCGCCCGATGCACAGCTCGACGCCTTGCCCTCGCTGGACGACGAACCCTGAGCTCCGCGCATTTGCGCCGCGACACGAGGGTCAGGCCCCAGGCCGAAATGCCCTGACTCGGCGGATGGAGGTGAACACGAGCCCGACGTGGGGGTCATCCCCCGCGACGCGAATGTCGGGAGCTTTCGCGATGCACAAAAGCCCGCGATCCTTCGTCGAAACCGCGTCACGACGCTAGGATGGCTCCGCTGGCTTATTTCATGTTCACCCCCCGCCTCGAAACCTCCACCTCCTGTTCACCCCTGCGTCGCGTGCTCGTGAAGACGGCGGCCCTGGCCATCCCCACCTTGGGCGCTTGGATCGCGCTGGCGCCGAGCTCGGCCCAAGCCGGCATCCCCGAGTGCGGCAACTTGCGCCTCGAAGACGTCGGCAGCTGCGAGATCAAAGGCGACATCGAGTGCTCGGCCGGCTGCGAAGAGCTGGGCGTCTACAAAAAGGCTTGCGCGACCAAGCTGCACACCGTCTGCCGCGACGAGTGCACCTTGGATCCCGAGCCCACCTGCGAAGACGAATGCACGACCATGTGCACCGAGCAGTGCGACTTGGGCATCAACATCACCTGTCAGCACAACTGCTTCGGCGAGTGTGCGGGGGTGTGCAACACCGAGTGCGCCGACGCGAACGACCCCTCGACCTGCATCGCCTCGTGCGAGGCGACCTGTGACGGCGAGTGCGACATCCAGTGTGCGCCGCTGGTCGAGGGCAGCTGCTACGAGCACTGCATCGAGTGTTGCGGCGGCAGCTGCGGCGCGCAGGCCAACATGACCTGCCAAACGAGCTGCCAAGAAGAAGAGTTCGAGACCTGCGAGTACGAGTTCCGGGCCGACTGCATGGCGTCTTGCTCCGGCGACGGCGCGCTCTTTTGCGACGGCGAGTACGTGCTCTCGGGCGAGGACATCGGCGCATGCGTCAACGCCCTCATCGCCCAGGGCATCGAAGCCATCGATCTGCGCGTCGACATCAATGCCGAGATCTCCGGTGGCTTTTGCACCGTCGCCCCCGAAGGCAATGGCGGCGCCGCCGGCCTGGCCCTGCTGGGCTTGGTAGGCTTGGCGACCCGCCGCCGCCGCCGTCGCTAGTCCCGAACGAACCCGCGATGCGTTGCGTGCCCCGCGTCCTCGGACGCGGGGCTTTTATTGTGGCGGCCTAGATCCCGTTGGTGGGGTAGGCGTAGAGGTCGATGTTCACGAGGTTGCCGCTGCCGGCGATGTTGGTGAGCAGCGTGGGCTCACCTTCGCCTTGGTAGTGCGAGATGTTCGGCAAGAACAAGCAGGCCTCGTTCGACTCGCACAGCCCGTTCTCGTTGCCGATGCCGTCTTGGATGATCTCGAAGGCGTTGGGCAAGATCCAGGTGACGCAGGCCGATCCGGTCCAGGTGCCCTTGTAGTCGTTCTCGCAGCTGTTCTGGTTGGTGACGTACCAGGTGTGGACGATCTGCTCGACCCCGTCGGGCTGCGTGGCCCGGTTGCGCAAGACCGTGTCCGAGGACGAGAGCGCGTAGGGGTCGCTCGAGCCTTGGCCGGCGAAGCTGGCCGGCGTCTCGACGATCAATCCTCCGCTGCCGACGCAGCTGGAGTCCACGTTGATGTTGGAGGGGGCGCTGCTTTGCACCAAGCAACTGTCGGCCGTGTCATCGACCAGGAGCACGCCCCCGATGACGGAGAGGTCCGCGCTCACCCCAACCCGCAAGTCGTAGCCACTGCTTCCGCCCGAGGCGATGTTGCGGACGTCGCCTTCGCCGATGATGAGGTAGACCCCATCACCGCTCGAAGCGCCGTTCGAGGCAAAGCCCCAGATGTGCGCCGGGTAGTCGTCGCCGGAGTCCTGCCGAAGGCCGTTCATGGTCGAGCCGATGGAACTTCCGCCCATCAAGGAACTCGAGGCCTCGACCGAGATGGCCGCCGTGTCTTGGTTGCCCACCACCAAGAGCTCCGAGAAGGTGTTGTTGCGGTCGATGACCACGTTGTAGGAGGCGGCGGTGGGGCCCGTGGGCGCGACTTTGACGCGCTGAAGGGCGTTCAGGTAGCCAGAGACGGCGACGCGAGCGTCGGCCCCCTCGAAGCTCATGTCGACCATGCGGTTGCGCCGCGCGTTGGCCAAGTTCAGCCCACCGTCGGTGATGTGGATGTCACGGAAGTCGCCGCGCTGCATCGGATAGGAACTTGCGCCGACCACGAAGTCGCCGTCGCTCATCACGACGTCTTCGACCATCACCGTGGCGTCGTCGTCGCCCGAGCTCGCGTTGCCGCTGACGATCATTGCGGTGCCGTTGCCCGAGCCCCGGACCCCGCGGACCCAAGCGGCGATCGTTGCGCCCACGACGAGGCCGGTGCCGTTGTCGTCGACGGTCACGTCGTTCATGTGCAGCTGGCGCGCCCCGAAGCAGTTGACGCCGACCGGTGAGCCGCCATCGTCGGCGCCGTAGACGTAGATGTGTCGCAGCTTGACGAAGGCGGCCGTCCAGTTGATGCCCTTGTTGTAGCCGGTCGCATCGATCTCGCCTTCGAACCAGCCGAAGTGCTCACCGCTCGAGACCATGATCGGCCCGGCGACGAGGGGATCGAGTTTGGCCCCCGGCATGACGAGCAGCGTGACGTGCTGGGCCGCGAAGCTGTACTCGAAGAAGCTGTCGGTCGTGACGAGGTAGACGGTGCCCTCGGCGTCGAGGTTCCCGCCGTCGTTGTCGACGACGAGGGGATTGGTCCACCAGACCTCGGGCGGCGTCGTCTCTTGGATGCTCCCGTCGTCGAGCTCGATCTGGTTCGGGCGCCAAACCGGGCTCGGGCCCGTGGCGTCGATGAGGTCGGCCATTGGCACCGCGTCCTTCAAGCCCGTCGAGATCAGCCGAACTCCGCCGGCTTCCTCGCGGCAGATCCAGTCGAAGGCACCCAGGCTGTCTTGGACACTCAGCCCGACGCAGGTCGAGTAGATGGAGCTGAAGGCGGTCCGGAGCTCGCCGCCGTGCACGCACTGCAGACCGTATTCCTGGCCCTGATTCTGGTTACAGGCCACGTCGGGCGCAGCGTAGATGTCCGCCTCGCCCGCGACCGTGACCCAATCTCCCCAGGCGGCGCCGGCCGTCGGGTAGAGGGGCTCGACGGTGCCGTCGCCATCGCCGTCACCATCACCGTCGCCGTCGCCGTCACCGTCGCCGTCGCCGTCACCGTCGCCGTCGCCGTCACCATCGCCGTCGCCGTCACCATCGCCATCGCCGTCGCCGTCGCCGTCGCCGTCACCGTCACCATCGCCATCGCCATCGCCGTCACCATCGCCGTCACCATCGCCATCACCGTCACCATCACCGTCACCATCACCGTCACCGTCGCCGGCCGGCATCTCGCACACGGAGGCGGCCGAACACGCCAGGTCGTCGGCGCAGCTGCCACAGCTCGTGCCGCACAAGGGATCGATGCCGCACTCGAACATGCCGCAGGCGGCGTCGGCCGGGCAGTTCACGACCTCGCCTTCGACGGTCGGAGTCCAATCGATGTAGCCGCCGGCCGCATCGCCCGGGCCCAGGAGGGCGACGCGGATCGACACCTGCTCGCCTTGGGCGGCGGTGTCGGCGATGACGACCGGGACGCGCACGACGAAACGGCCGGGGTCGCTGGTGGCGGCGCGCTCGAGCTCGGCTTCGACCTTGAACCAGCCGGGGACACCGTCGATGACGATCGCTACCCCGCGATAAAAGTCCGGGTAGGCGTAGTCGGTGACGATCCGCAAAGTGGCGACCTGGCCCGGGCGCACCGGGTCGGGCGCATCCAAGGCGGCGATCTGCGGCAGCGCGGAGTCGTCGGCGTTGTCGGTGGGGATGGGCGTGTCTTGTGGGTCGGCGTCCCCGACCTCCACCACGCTCTCGCCGGCCCCATCCGTGTCGTTGGCGACCGGGTCCTTGCACGAAGTAGCGAGCAGCAGGAGCGTTCCGAGCGTCAGGGGCTTCACACAAACACCGAGCCTGGTCATCGGCTGCGAGGGTAGCGCACGCCCCCCGCCACGATGTGAGTTTGGGCCCGATGCCGCGCCCTGCGGCGCCACTTGGCCGGAGCTCGGGCCGGACTCAGCTTGGCGGGCAGCTCCAACCATGGGCAAATACGGGTCCTTTCACGGTCGTACGGTGGAATGGCTTCGCAGCGAGCGTTCGTTGCGGACCGCTACGCTTCCCGAACACAAGCTCACCGAGGAACCCGGCCAGCGGGCCCGGGTGCGGGGGCACTTCGCCTTGCCCTCGGCCGCCGGCCGTTGGGCCTACGCCGCCTTTTGTGCGCTCTTGCTGGGCTTGTTCCTCGCCATGTTCAACCCCGGCGGCGTCTCCCGGGAGCTTCGGGCCGAGGCCCGCCGGGCCGGCCAGACGCTCGAGATCGGAGCGGTCGCCGGTTTCGCCGTCGCCGAGTTCCAACGCCGGCGCCACCGGGTCGCCGCGCTCGTCGAGATCGTCGATGCCGACGCCGAGCGGGCTGGGGCGCTCAATGCCGAGCTAGCCGCCGAGATGGCCGCCGAGCTGCGCGAGGCGGGGCCGCAAGGTGAGGCCTGGATCGTCAGCCAAGGCGAGCCGAGCAGCGAGTTGCTGATGGCCGCTGCGGGCGTCGGCGTCCGCTGCTTTGTCGAGGGCCCCAGCGGCTTCGAAGAGCGCAGTGCCTTCGCGCCCGGGCGAGCGCCGGATCCGGGGCGGAGACTTCCTCCCTCTGGGGGCCTGCGGCCCGCGGCGTGAGTCGCTACTCGCGGTAGCCAGACTCGGCGGGCGATTCGGAGGCTTGGGCCAGCTCTCCGAGCACGGGGGAGAGGGCGTCCCAGGCCTTGGTGTCGCGGGCGCGGGCGATGCGGGCTTGGTGAAGGGCCAAAACCCACGCGACGGCTTGCGCGAAAAAGGTCATGAACCAGACCATCGGGGCGGCGCCGAACCAGGCCAGGGCCGCCGCGCTGAGCAGGGCCACGCCGACGAGCGCGCCGACCCCGACTTGGGTCGCCAGCGAGCGGATCGGACGCACGCGCAGACGCCTGCCTTGGGCCTGGGCCTCGACGCGGAGCTCGATGGCGGTGGGCAGCACCGCGCTGTTGCCCACCGAGCGGGCCGGGTCCGGCGGCACCCAGACCACGATGCGCTCGCCTCGACGTGTCAGATAGACGCCCTCGGGGATGGTCTTGCCGTCGGACGCCAGCATCGAGCGAGGCTCGAAGCCGGCCTCGATCAGGCGCGCCCAGATCTGATCGATGTCCTCGCGCACGCGCAGTTCGCCGCGCGCGACGCGGGCGAGGGCCTTCGATGACCTACTCAAAATCGTCTCCAGTGGGGGGATGGCTGCCTGAATTCGAGATGTTCGTGCGTAGGCGCGCGCAGGGCCGAGGGCGCGTCCTGGTTGATCGTAGGTCCCAATTTTTGCCTGGGGTACAGTCCGCCGGTGATCGCCCGGAAAATCTGGACCGCGATTTTGCTCTTTGTCGCCATGAGCTTCGCCGCGCCCTCCTTGGCGCGTGCTTCGGGCAGCGACGAAGAGGGCTTCGAGCAGAGCATCGACGATGCCGCGGGCGTCGTCGTCAACGGCCTGAGCACGGTCTTGTTCTACACGATCGGCCAGGACACCGACGCGGTCGAGGCCACGCAGGTCCCCACCACCCCCGAAGAGGTGCAGCCCATGGTGGACGCGCTCGCGGCCAAGATGGACGTCTCCGAGGCCGCCTTCACGCTCATCGTGCCCGAGAGCGTGAGTGAGACCGAAGCCGAGGGTCTCCAGCTGGCCTTGCAGTCTCACTTCGTGCCCACCGCACCCAAGGGCACGCGAAGCTTCACGGTCGTGCGCAGCGCCGATCGAAAGGCCGGCGCCAGCTTGAGCGCAGCCTCGGGCGGCACGCCCATCATCGCCGTGTGGTTGGTGCTCGGCGCCGTCTTCTTCACCTTGCGCATGGGCTTCATCAATGTGCGGGCCTTTCGGCACGCCATCGACGTCGTCCGCGGAAAGTTCGACAACCCCGACGACGAAGGCGAGGTCACGCACTTTCAGGCCCTGGCCTCGGCGCTCTCGGCCACGGTCGGCCTGGGCAACATCGGCGGCGTGGCCGTGGCGGTCATGGTCGGCGGCCCCGGAGCCATCTTGTGGATGATCGTGGGCGGCCTTTTGGGGATGAGCTCGAAGTTCCTCGAGTGCACCTTGGGTCAAAAGTACCGCGAGGTGCAAAGCAACGGCGAAGTCCGCGGCGGCCCGATGTACTACCTCGAAAAGGGCTTGGCCGAAAAAGGCATGGCCCGCTTGGGCAAGGGCCTCGCCATCTTGTTCGCGGTCTTGTGTATCGGCGGCTCCTTCGGCGGCGGCAACACCTTTCAGGTCAACCAGAGCCTCGACTTGCTCGTCGAGCAGTTCGGCGGACTCGGTGACTACCGCTGGGCCTACGGCCTGGTGATGACGGTGATGGTCGGCATCGTGATCTTGGGTGGCATCAAGCGCATCGCCGCCACGGCCGAGAAGATCGTCCCGCTGATGTGCGGGGTCTACGTCCTCGCGTGTCTGTACATCTTGTTCTCCAACGCGAGCGCCGTCCCCGGCGCCTTTGGCAAGATTTTCTCGATGGCCTTCACCCCCGAGGCCGGCTACGGCGGCGCCATCGGCGTGATGGTCACCGGCATCCGTCGCGCGGCCTTCTCCAACGAGGCCGGCATCGGTTCGGCCGCCATCGCCCACTCGGCCGCCAAGACCGAGTACCCGGTGCGCGAGGGCGTGGTCGCCTTGCTCGAGCCCTTCATCGACACGGTCTTGGTGTGCACGATGACCGGCCTGGTCATCGTGATCACCGGCGCGTACGAGTCGGTCGCCAACTACGACCTCATCGCCGGCCAACAAGGCGCCGCCTTGACCTCGCGCGCGATGGCCGAGGAGATCAGCTGGTTCCCCGTGGTGCTGACGGTGGCGGCCATCTTGTTCGCCTACTCGACGATGATCTCGTGGAGCTACTACGGCGAGCGCGCCTTCGTGTACCTCTTCGGCGACCGGGCCAAGCTCGTCTACCGCGGCTTGTTCTTGTGCTTCGTGTTCATGGGCTCGCTGATCACGGCGGGCAACATCTTGAACTTCGGCGACCTGATGATCCTATCGATGGCCGTGCCCAACATCTTGGGCCTGTTCTTGTTGTCGGGGGACATCAAGGACGACCTCGCCGCGTACATGAAGAAGCTGCGCAAGGGCCAGTTTCGGACCTACAAGTAGCGCCGCGCATGAGCGAGGCCGAGATCGAGATCCGTGAGCACGCCCGCTCGGGCTTTGCCCGGGTCCTCGAGCTCGAGCACGCCGCGTCGGGTCTGCACGCCATCATCGCCTTGCACGAGCTGTCGCGTGGGCCGGCCTTCGGGGGGATCCGACGCCGGGCCTACGCAAAGGTCGAGGCGGCGCGGGCCGAAGTCGAAGGTCTGGCGTGGGCCATGACCCACAAGTGCGCCTTGGCGGGCCTGGACGCCGGCGGCGGCAAGACGGTGATCCTCGACCGCCCGGGCCTGGACCCCGAGGCGGCCTACGCGAAGCTCGGCGAGTTCATCGAGGGCTTGGGGGGCGAGTACGTGTGCGGTCCGGATGTCGGCACCTCGGATGCACAGCTCGCCGTCCTTCGACGGCACACGCGCTTCGTGAACGCCGAGGGCAACGACGCGGGACAAAGCACGGCGCGCGGAGTGTTGGCCGGCGCGCGCGCGACGGTCCGTCGCCTACGAGGACGCGAGGGCTTCGACGGACTGCGGATCGGCATCGAGGGACTGGGCGCGGTCGGTGGGGCCCTGGCGAGCGCGTTGGTCGAGGCCGGCGCGCAGGTCTTTGGCTGGGACCCCAACGCGGGCGCACGGACGCGGGCCGAGGCACTCGGAGTGAAGATTGTCGACGCAGCGCGGCTGGAGGCGGCGAAGGACTTCGAACTGCTGATGCCCTGTGCGCTCGGCGGCAGCTTGACGAGCTCGCGCGTGGAGAGCTTGGGCGCGGCCGCGATCTGCGGCTCGGCCAACAACCAGCTGGCCGAAGCCGAGCTCGACGCTCGGCTGGCCGCCCGCGGCATCCTTTGGGCGCCCGACATCGTGGTCAGTGCCGGCGCGGTCATCGAGGGGGTCTTCACGCACTTGGCCCAGCTTCGAGGCGAGTCTCTCGCGCCCGCTCGCGAAGGGGCGCGGGCCCACATCGAAGGCATCGAGACGACCTGCGACGAGGTCTTCGCGCGCGCCGAAGCGCAGGGCATCGGCACCCAGGCGGCTGCCCTCGAGCTGGCCGCCGCGCGTCTGGGCAAGCGCGGCGGCCCGCGATAGCGTCGCGCATGCCGATCGACCCTTCGCGCCGCGCCTTTGCTCAACGCCTCGTCACAGGCGGCCTCGGGCTGGGTGGCCTTGCCGCCTTGGGCTGTGCGACGGGGAGCCAGACGCAGACACGTTGTCCGGAGCCTCCGCCCGGGGCCGAACCCGAACCCGAGCCCGAGCCCGAGCTGAGTGGTAGCGACGACCCCTTCTCGAACCTTCGGGCCTTCCAGCAGGGCATCGAGCCGCCGAGCGCCGCCGAATATGCGGCGCGACGGGCGGCTGCGGCCGAGGCCTTGGGTCGAGCGGGGGCGGCGTGCGTGGTGCTCGAAGCGGGGGTGGGGCAGAGCTACCTGACGGGCCTGCGTTGGGGGCAGTCCGAGCGGCCGCTCTTGTTTTGTCTCGACGCCGAAGGGCGGGGGACTTGGTCGGTGCCGAGCTTCGAGCGGGGCACCTTTGGCGAGCGCGTTGGCGAGCTGCGCGTCGAGGCCGATCGGGTTCTCACTTGGGACGAAGAGCAGTCGCCCTACGCGACCTTGCACGCGGCTTTGGAGGGCAAGGCCAAGCCGAGCCGCAAGCGCCCGATGCTCATCGAGGCGGACGCGCGGGGCTTCGTGATCGAAGGCTTGCGTCGATCCGGCGCTGCCGATGCCAGTCGCGTCGACGAGGCGCTGATCGCCGGCTTGCGCATGGTCAAAAGCGAGGCCGAGCTCGTGCGCTTGCGGCGGGCCAATGAGGCGACCAAGGCGGCGCTCGAGTTGGTCGCCGACCTGATCGTGCCCGGCATGCGCGAGTCGGATGCGCGGCCTTTGATCCGCGAGGCCCAGGCGGCGGCCGGATTGCAGAACATCTGGGTGCTCGCCTTGTTCGGGCCCAATGCGGCCTATCCTCATGGCACGCCCAACGAGCACGTGCTGCGGGAGGGCGACCTGGTCTTGGTGGATACCGGCGGGAGCTTGCACGGTTACCAGTCGGACATCACGCGGACCTGGGCGCTGGGGCAGCCGTCCGACGAGGCGCGGCGAGCCTTCGACGCCGTCTTGGCCGCGCAGCGGCGATCGATGGAGGCCATCCGTCCGGGCGCGGTCGCGGGCGAGGTCGACGCGCTCGCCCGCGCGGCGATCCGCGAGGCCGGCTTTGGCGACGGCTACAGCCGCTTTACGCACCGTCTCGGGCACGGGATCGGGATGCAAGGGCACGAGCGGCCTTATCTACGC
>JAUIJR010000082.1 GCA_030431075.1 Polyangia bacterium
CGACACGCCCGCTCAAAAGCAGGCGTTCGGTTCGCAGTCGCCTTCGCGCATCACCGCGTTGCCGGCCCCGATCGCACACCACTCGGGCATGCCCTCGGGCTCGCCTTCGTACAGCCAGGGGCTGTCACCGTCGTCGAGCCAGTAGGGGTGGTCGAGCATGAAGCGCCACATGGGGAAGAACTGCGTGGTCATGGGCGGCGGCGAGAAGGGCGGCTCGGTGTGCGTGCAGTTGTGCAGACACTCGTAGACGAAGTGCCCATCGTCCTCGAGCCCCGCCTCGAGGGCCTTCGATGCCTTCTCGAAGTCGATGGCCACGCAAAAATCACCCGGCCCGCCCCACAACACGAAGTAGGGCATCTTGTGGGGCGTCCCCTCCCAAGGGTGCAAGGCCTCGGTGGTGAGATCGCTGCCACGGGTTCCGCCCGACAAGGAAACGACGGAGCTCAAGTAGACCCCGCGACGGTTGGCGAGCACCGAGCTCCATAGCGCACCGGCGCTCACACCTCCGGTGGCGATGCAGCTCTCGTTGATGTTGTACTGCTGCGCGACGCAGTCGACCATCGCGTCGAAAAAGGCGACCTCTTCATCGACCCGCAGTTCCGCGTCGAGGGCCGTAAAGGGCCACTTGAAGAGCACGTCGTCTTTCGACTCGGGAATGATCACCGCGAAGTGCCAGAGGTTCGCCGCCTCTTGCACGAAGCCTTGGGTCAAGAAGCTGTCCGCGTCGCCGCCGAGCCAGTGCCACATCACGAAAAGCGGGAGGGGCTGCGTCTCGTCGATCTCGTCGGGCAAGACCAAGATGAACTCGCGGTCCGCCCCAAAGGCGCTGATGTTGTTCACGCCGGGCCCGAGCGCGGGGCACACGCCCGGATAGGCCGGGCGCTGCGGAGGCACGGGCTTGCCTTCGGGGGTCGGCATCAGACAGCCCATGCTCTCGGGGACAACGGGGGGAAGGTCGGGGCCGGTGGTCTCGCCTTCGTCGGTCGAATCGCCGTCGCCGTCGCCGTCGCCGTCGCCGTCACCCGCGGTGGTGGTGGTCGTCGTGTCGTCCGAGCTCGACTCCGAGCTCGCTTCGGTGCTCGCCGTGGAGGTCGAGCTCTCCTCGCTCTCAGACTCGGTCGAGTCGCCGGTCTCCGTCGCCGACGAGGGCGAGGCACACGCCGACAGTCCGGACACGGCCACAATCGAGATCATCCATGAAAACGAACAGCGCACATGATGACGCTATCACCGGAGCTGGAGCCCCGATACGCGGGTCGACGTGAGCGGGGCCACGCCCCGCCCTTCGTCGGTGCCCTCCAATGTGCGCCACTAAACCGGGTTTTCTCGAAACTCACGCACGACGGCCAACAAACCTTCGCCGTAGCTCTCGAGCTTGGCCGGTCCGATCCCATGGGCCATGGCCAGCTCCTCGAGGCTGCGCGGCTGCAAGGTGGCGATGTCCCGCAAGCTGCGGTCCGAGGCCACGATGTAGGGCGGCACCATCGCCTCGCGTGCGCGCTCGAGGCGATGCGCACGCAAGGCCTCGAAAAGCAGCGCGGCGCGCGGGTCCAAGGCATCCATGGCCTCGGCCGCCGGGCGCCGGCGGCCGCCGCTCGCCCGCTTGATCGAACGCGGCGGCAGCACCAAGCGGGCCGCTCGCTCCCCGCGCATCACCTGCTGCCCGGCCTCCGTCAGCACGACGCAAGGGTGCAAGTCGCCGGAAAAGCCCACCCACCCGGCGGTCACCAGGCGCCGCAAGAGGCGCTGCAGCCAGGGCATCGGCTCGTCGGCCAGCACCCCAAAGGTGCGCACCGACTCGAGTCCGGCGCGTGCGAGTCGCTCGTCCGCCTCACCGCGCAAGAGCTTGACGGTGACGTTGAGCCCAAAACGCCCGTGCGTACGGGCCACTCCGCTGAGGGCCTTGCGCACGATCAAGGCGACCGCCTCGGGGTCTTGATCCTCGTCCTCGTCGAGCTGGGTGCAGGCGTCACAAAGACCGCAGCCCTCGAGTTGCTCCTCTTCGTCCCCGAAGTAGCGAAGCAGGGCGTCGTGGCGACACGAGCCCCCCTCGGCCCAGCGCATGAGCTCCAAAAAGAGGTTCCACTTGTGCTCGACAATCTCCCCGCTCGCCTCTCCGTCACGCTCGAGCAAGCGCCGGCGCAAGGGGAGGTCTTGCGCGCCGAACAAGAGCGTCCCCCACGCCCGCGCCCCGTCGCGGCCGGCGCGACCCACCTCTTGGTAGTAGGCCTCGATGGATCCCGGGGGGGCGAGGTGGATCACCGCGCGCACGTCGGCGCGATCGATACCCATCCCAAAGGCGTTCGTCGCCACCACCAGCTCCACTTCGCCTCGGATGAAGGCCTCGGACACCCGTTCGCGCCGGCCGGCGTCCAAGCCCGCGTGGTAGGCCTCGACCCGCCAGCCCAAAGCCGAGAGACGATCCGCGTGGGCCTCACACTTCTTGCGCGTGGGGGCGTAGACGATCGCCGCCCCCGCCGGGTCCTCGGGTGCGCCCAGTGCTTCGGCCAAGGCGGCATCGACCCGCGCCTCGACGTCGCGTTTGCCCGCGTGCTCGGCCGCCCGCAGCACCAAATTGGGGCGCGCGAAGCCTCGCACCAGCTGCGCGGTCTCGGGGCCCAAGCCCAATCGCGCGAGGATCTCGTCACGCACGAAGGGGGTCGCCGTCGCCGTGCACGCCAAGACGCGCGCCTCGGGCAGCGAGGCGATGACCTCGCCCAAGCGGGCGTACTCGGGGCGAAAGTCGTGGCCCCACTCACTGATGCAGTGGGCCTCGTCGATCGCGATCAAAGGCGGCGCCTTGCGCTCGAGCAGCTCGCGAAAGCCGGGGAAAAAGAGGCGCTCGGGAGCCACGTAGACCAAGTCGAGCTCGCCGCGGGCGTAGCGGCCGAGACGCTCGCGCATCTCGTCGCCATCGAGGGTCGAAGCCAAAAAGGTTGCGCGGATCCCCTTGGCCTCGAGCCCTGCGACTTGGTCGTGCATCAAGGCGATCAGCGGTGAGACCACCAAGGTCGTGCCGGGCAAGACGAGCGCGGGCAGCTGATAGGTCAAGCTCTTGCCACCCCCGGTGGGTGCGACCAAGAGCAATCGACCGCGCTCGAGCAGGGTCAACATGGCCTCGCGCTGGCCGGGTCGGAAGCTCGCGTGACCAAAGGTGGCCAAGGCGGCGTCCAGGGACTCGGGCGGCGGCGACGGGTGTGAAGGGGCGTCGGGCATCGGGCTCGCACGCCCATCGGCCGTGCGAAGGCGAGTTTGCAGGGCGGGTGCGGTGAATCGCAAGCGGCGCCCCCCGCACCCCAGGGCCCCAAAACGTGCTACCCCCAGCGCATGAGCGCCCGGCTGGGATTCGCGCCTCTCATCTCGGGTTTGGCCTTGGCCTTTGCCTTGGCCTCGGCCTTGGTCCTCCTCGGCGGCTGCGAGCAGAGCCTCCCCGAGCAGCTCGAGGAGTTCGCGGACCGCATCTGCGAGTGCGAAGACGAGACCTGCGCACGCCAGGTCGACGCGCAGTGGCGCAGCTTCCTCGACGCCCACCCGATCACGCGCGCAGACGAAAAGGGCGAAGCGCGGCTGGGCTCGGCGATCTCGCGCTTTGCTCGCTGCCGCATCCAAAAGCTCCCGGTGCAGGCCCCGGACCTGCGCCGGCCGCCGCCCAAGATCCACCCCGATCCGCCCGCGGCGGCCGACGAGAAGCCCGCGCCCTGAGGGGCGTTCAGGCCCAGACGCTCACCCACAGCTCCCGTCCATGGGGCGCGCTGCGGTGCTCGTACAAATAGATCCCCTGCCAAGTCCCCAGGCCCAGGCGACCGTCGATCACGGGCACACTCAAGCTGCTTTGGGTCAAGATGCTCCGCACGTGCGCGGGCATGTCGTCGGGACCCTCCGCGTCGTGCTCGAAGCGAGGGTCTCCGTCGGGGACGAGCTGCGCAAAGAAGCGCTCGAGATCCCTTCGCACCGCGGGGTCCGCGTTCTCGCAGATGATCAACGAGGCGCTCGTATGGCGGATGAAGAGGTTGCACATCCCCGCTTCGATCCCCGACGCGCGCACGACCGCAGCCACGCGATCGCCGACCTCGTAGGTGCCGCGCCCCCGCGTCTGCACCGCAACCCGGGCTCGGTGCATCACAGCTCCCGTGGCGGCGCGATGAACAGCCCGCTGTTCTTGTCGTTCTCTCGGCACTCGACCGAGACCACCCACACGCGCCCGCCGGTCTTCGCGTCGACCCAAGGCTGGAGCCAGTCGTAGATGTACTTCGCCGTGCCCTCCATGCCCACGTCCTCGAAGACGGTGAGGCGACAGCCGCCCTCGGCCTCGAGCGCGCGAAAGCGATCCATCAGTGGGTCGTCGGCGTCCAACAGCAAAGTGTGATCGAAGCGCGCGTCCAGCCACGCGCGCACTTCGTCGAGGTCACCGAAGTCCATCACGAAGCCGTTCTCGTCGCGCTCGAGTGACTCGAACCACACGATGAACTGCCGGCTGTAGCCGTGCACATGGGCGCAATGACCCGCGTGTCGCCACTTGCGGTGGGCACAAGGAAAGTTGCGAAAGGTCTTGGAAGAGCGGTACACGCCGGCGGATCGACCCCTGGGGTCCGCCCATTGTGCGGCCCCGCGCCCGCAATTTCCACGCGTGACGCCCATGGGTGCGAGCCAAGCGTCCTCGGCGCCGTCGCGGCCCCGCGAGGCCATCGCCACCGCGCGCCGGCCCCAGGCCCACGGGCCTCGCGCGCATTGGGTAGGATGCGGGGCAACGATGGTCGACGCCTCCTCCTTCGAGCTGCTGCACCGGATCGGCGTGGCGCTCTCCGCCGAGCGCAACCGCGCCCGCTTGATCGAGACGATCTTGCTCGAGGCCAAGCGAGCTTGCGACGCAGACGGCGGCACCCTCTACATGCGCACCGACGAGGACGAGCTTCGCTTCGCCATGGTGCACAACGACAGCCTAAAGATCGCCTTGGGAGGGACGACCGGCAAGCGCATCGACTTCGCGCCCCTCGTGCTGCGCGCGCCCGAGACCGGCGAGCCCAACCACGCCGCGGTCGCCACCCACGCGGCCTTGATCGGCGCCACGGTTCGCGTCGACGACGCCTACGCCACCCAGGCCTTCGACTTCGAGGGCGCCAAGGCCTTCGACGCCGCGAACGGCTATCGCACGACCTCGGTCGTCGCGGTGCCCCTCAAAAATGGGAGCGGCCGCGTGATCGCCGTCTTGCAGCTGATCAACGCCCGCGACGCGGAGGGGCAGATCGTTCCCTTCGCCGAAAACGGGGTGCGCTTGGTCGAGGCCCTGAGCAGCCAAGCCGGCATCGCCCTCGACAACCAGATGCTCTTGCAGGGCCAAAAAGACCTGCTCGAGGCCTTCATCAAGTTGATCGCCACCGCCATCGACGCCAAGAGCCCCTACACCGGCGGCCACTGTGAGCGCGTCCCCGTCCTCACCGAGATGCTCGCCGAGGCCGCCTGCGCCGCCGACGAAGGTCCGCTGGCCGACTTCGAGCTCGACGAGGAGTCCTGGTACGAGCTGCGGATTGCCGCGTGGCTGCACGACTGCGGCAAGGTGACGACGCCGGTCCACGTGATGGACAAGGCGACGAAGCTCGAGACGATCTTCGACCGCATCGAGATCTTGCGCGCGCGCTTCGAGCTGCTCTTGCGCGACGCCGAGCTCGAACACCTGCGCGGTGAACTCGACGCCGAGGCCTACGCGACGCGATGTGCCACCTTGCGCGAGGAGCTCGCCTTTCTCGAGCGTTGCAACGTCGGCGGAGAGTTCCTCGAGGCGGCGGACAAAGCTCGGATCCGAGAGATCGGCGCGCGTACCTTCACCCAAGGCGGCGAGACCCGCCCCCTGCTCGACCCCAACGAGATCGAGAACCTCTCCATCTCCCGCGGCACGCTGACCGACGAGGAGCGCATCGTGATCAACGGCCACATGGTCCAGACGATCAAGATGCTCGAAGCCCTCCCCTTCCCCTCGAACCTGCGTCGCGTTCCCGAGTACGCGGGTGGCCACCACGAGACGATGGACGGCCGCGGCTACCCCAAGGGCATCTACGCCGGGGACATGTCGATCCCCGCGCGCATGATGGCGATCGCGGACGTGTTCGAGGCCCTCACCGCCCAAGACCGCCCCTACAAGCCCGGCAAGAGCCTCTCCGAATCCATGGCGATCATGGGCAAGATGAAAGAGTTCAACCACCTCGACCCGGAGCTCTTCGATCTCTTCGTCCGCTCGAGGGTCTACCGCGCCTACGGCGAACGCTACTTGCCGGCCGAGCTCATCGACGAGGTCGACGAAGCCGCCTTGCTGGCAATCGAGCCCAAGCCCTTCGAGCTGCCCGAGGTGGCCCACCGCGCCGCGCGCTGGCGAGACTTCTTGCCGCAGTACGCCGGCGAGGCCCGCAAGGGCGAACGGGTCGCCGCCGTCCCCGAAGACTGAGCACTACTCACCGGGCGCTACTGATAGACGACGTCGATCTCGAAGCGCGGCGCGTCCGAGTCGCCGGCCTCGACTTCGATCACCATCGTCGTCGGCGAGACCAAGTCCGTCTCCGGCGCGCTGCGCCACAAGCGAAAGCCCGCCAGGCTCGCCGGCACCCCGTTGACGCTGACCCCCTCGACCTCGGCGTCGACGATCACGTCCACCCACACCTCGATCCCCGGGCCGTTGGCGATGGCCTCGTACTCGGTGATCGTCCGGTCGAAGGCCGGGACGAGCTCGAGGGTGTAGTCCGAGGCGACGACGTCGATCCAGGTGACGGCGACGGTGGGGCTTGCGCTCTCCTCGCTGCTTTCATCGACCGCGGCCATCGGCTCGCAGGCGAGCAGCACCAGCCACAGCCCACATGCTCCCCGGTCGCGCCTCATCCCCTCGAAACTAGCAAGGATCCGGATCCGGATCCGTACGCGGAGACTCGGCGCCGGGGCCTACCCACACGGCGACGTGCGCGGCTTGTTCCACAGCCGAAAACGGCGCAGCCGATCCTCGTCGTCGAGATCGAGACGCATCGCGTGGCGGCCGATCTCGCAGTCGAGCTCGAAGATGGCACCACGCGGGTTGGCGAGGTCGACGCCGTCGAGGCTGCACGCGCCCCAGTTCTCCACGGTGCGGGCCATCACGCGCTCGAGCTCGTCGAAGTCGTAGTCGGGGACGAACAACTCCCGGGCGCGCTCGGGGTCCCAGCGCGCCCGCAAGTCCAGCGCCCGCTCGGCCGCGGCGTAGACGGCCGCCGTGGGCTCGACGTCCGACGCCCCGGCCAGCAAAGCCACGATGCGCCCGTCGATGTCCGTGCGCGGCTGGATCTCCCAGCTCCCGCGCTCGCAGCGGCTGACGAAGCGCGGAGACTCGCTTTGACCCTCGCAGGCGACGACGGGCTCGCAGTGGCCGAGCGCCTCGCGGTGGTACTCGAGGGTTTCGTCCATGATCCGCCGCAGATGCGGGGCGTCAGCCGCGAAGAGTTCGTCCAGATCCACGCCCTCGCGCTCGTTGAGGTGGTCGACGAGGGTCTGGGCGGCCGCCTCCGCCCGGACATCATCGTCCTGTCCGGGGACCAAGGTCTTCGCGGGAGCCGTCGCGGGGCCGGCGACCTCGATCTTCGCAGCGGGTCGCCGCGCTTCGTCCTCTGGCTCGCCATGTTCGGGGTCGAGCTTTGCCGGTGCCGACGCGCTCGCAAGCGCGGGCGCATCCGCGGACGCGTTGGAGTCGCGCGCTGCGACGAGGTACGCCAGCCCAGCCAACACGAGCACGATCGCGCCTCCCATCGCCCACCTGCGCATGGCGCACAGTTGCGCGTTCGCGCGACGCTGACAAGACCGAGACGAAGGCGCTCGGAGCTCGTTTTCACCACTGCTAGGATCCACGCGTGGCCGCATCGTTCACGCCCCTGACGGATGAACAACTCGGGGCGCTCGCCAAAGCCTCCACGCACCCCGGAATTCGCGAGTACCTCGGCGAGGTGGCCGCGGATGGTCACGCGGACTACGACGGTCGCTTCGTGCGGCACGAAGGCACATTGAAGCTCTCGGCCTTCGATACCGACGACGAGGAGCTGACCTTCTTGCACGTCACCGGCGACCTGATCATCGATGGCCTCTACCGAGATGCCTCCGATGATGGCCCCACGATGATCGTCGTGGACGGCTCGCTCCGGTGCAAGAACGCGATCGTCGCGGGCTTTCTCGCCGTCGGCGGGGACCTGGTCGTGCAAGAGGCGATCTATGGCGACTACAACGATGGGGGCGCCCTGGTCATGGGAGACCTGCGCACCAAGCTCTTCTTGCCGCTGGACATCGGCTTTGACGTCCGCGGCCAGCTCGAAGCGACCGAACACATCAAAGGACTCCGACCGCAGCAGGCGCCGAAGATTCTCGACCCACGATTTTTCGAGGTCGATGAAGGGTCGGTCACCTTGTTCTCGGGAGCCAGCGACGACCAGGCCCTGCTCGAGGACCTGGCCGCGGGCCGTTCGATCCTCCGAGAGGGCGCCTGATCACCGGAGGGTCCGGGCAGGCACGCGCTTTTCTCGGGCGTCCATGCGCGTTCGTGCACGCTCTCCCGAATGAGGCCGCGTGCGCGAAGCCTGTTAGCATCGCCGCGTGATCGTCCGACGAACGCACCGCGTGGCCACCGTCTTGCTCTCTCTCGCCTTGTGCTTGGGCGCGGGCGCTTGTGCATCGATGGGCGAGGGCGAGGGCGAGGAGAAAGCCGCAGCCGACGAAGCTGCGAACGCGGCGGCTGATTCGGCGCAAGCTTCCGATCAGGGCAAAGCGTCGGCGCCGGCCGACGCGACGGGGACGGCCCTCGCCCCCGGACAGATCGATCCCACGCGCTGGTTGCCCGCCAAAGACAAGGCGCTCGGTCTGCCGGCCGACGCGGTGACCACCGTCTGGGAGAACGTCGTCTATCAACCCGAGGCGATCGTGCTCGAGGCGAAGGGCGCGGAGGCCTTGGTGGACCACGCGCGCGACGAGGGCCGCTACGTCTTCGACGCCGCCAAGCTGAAGGCGGCCGGCGTGAGCTTCGAAAAAGGTAAGGCCTTCATGATCCCCGGCCTGGCCTTGGGGCGTGTCACCGAGGTCTCGGAGTCCGGCGGCAAGATCACCGTGCGCAGCGAGGCCGTCGGTCTCAACGCCGTGATCAAAGACGGCACCGTAGGCTGGCGGGCCGCCCTGCCCTTGGATCCTTCGCACGTGGTCGCGTGGGTGGACCCCTCCGGTGAGCGCCTCCCCGCCGACGAGCTGCGAGAGGAGTCCGCGTCTTCGATGTTGGCCTTCCCCGCGCCGACCCGGGCCGGGCGCACGCACTTCCCCGAGCTTTCCGGCCTCTACGCCCCCGCCCCCACGGCGCCTGGGCGCATGAAGTGGACCTACTCCAAAGCGGGGATCGGCTACGAGCTCGAGCTCGAAGCGCGCGGCGACGAAGCCAAAGTGCTCATCAAGGCGACCAAGGCCTCGGGCGGCAACACCGAGATGCAGTACTGGGCCAAGGGCACCTTCAAGCAGGTCTACGTCAACGCGAAAGGCGAGTACAAAGACGGGGAGGTCCAGTCCCTCGAGTACAGCCAGCCCGACATGGTCGGCGACTTCGAGATCGCGATCGCGGCCGCCGGCTCGGGCGACGGCAACATCGACTTCACCTTGCCCGAGGCCGTGTTGCGCTACGTCTATCCGGTCGGGCCGATCCCGGTCGTCGTGGAGATCAAAGCCAAGATGATCGGTCGCGTCTCGGTACCGAGCAAAGGCTCGGCCACGGCCAAGGCCAAGTTCAAGTGGAGCGGCCAAGCCGGCTTGAGCTACGAAGGCACCGACGTCAAAGCCCGCGGCGTCTTCAACGAGGTCGACATCGACGCCAACCCCTTCGACTCGGCCGCGAACATCGGCAGGGCCGTCGACGCCCAGTGGGGGGTCGGCATCCCGCGCGTGAGCGTCTCGGCCTTCGGCACCTTCTTGGTCCCCTACATCCAGCCCGGCATCACGATCGGAAGCCGCTTGCAGTGGGGGCCCGTGTGCAAAAGCGGCTACGTCCGCTTCAACGTCATCGCCGGCTACGACTTCGGCGTCATGGGGGTCAAGCTCGCCGGCGACAAGGTCGAGCTCCACAAAAAAGAAAAGCGCGCGCCCGAAGGCGGCTGCAAGTAGCGCGAAGGCTCACTGCCACCGCGAATAGAGCTCGCAACTCCCGAGCGAGATCGGCTTGATCTGGACCCGCCCCTCGTAGCCGAGCATCTCGAAGACCCCCTCGAAGGAGCCCACCTGCATGCAATCCGCGAAGGTGTAGACCTCGTCGAGACGAACGAAGGAGTGGTTGTCGCCCACCTCGAGGGCCGTCGCACGACCCGGACTGACGGAGAGCGCGTAGGCCTTGGACACCAGCTTGGTGATCCGCTGCAAGTCGCGCCCGAGAACACCAAAGGCGACCTTGCCCACGAGCGAGGAACTCAAGACGCGATAGCTCGAGCGCCCGACCTGCCGCAGGCCCTCTCGCAGGGGCGCATCGGGATGCAGATGCTTCGCCGTCGCCACCGACAGCCGTAAGTAATCGCGCAGCGGGTAGTCACGAAAAGACAGGTAGCTGCGCGGCCCCGGCAAGATCAGCCCCGCCTCGGCCATCATCTTGCGCAGCTGCTCGAAGTACATCCCCTTGAGCGTCCCGTCCTCGGGCGCCGCCTCGATATGCGCCTCGATGTCGATCGGCGCGCCAAAGTCGGGGGGACCAAAGCCTTCCGGAGACATCTACGAAGAAGTCTAGCAGGCCTTTGTGACGCGGCCGGGTCGGCTCGCGACCGCCCCCCTACTCCGCCCGCAGCCCGCGCGGTCGCAGCAGAGGGCCTAGCGGCGAGGGATCTTCGCGCAGATCGATCTCGGCTTCGAAGACGACGTCGGCATCTTCGTCCTCGCACACGAGGCGCTGGGTCACGACGAATAGGCCGGTGACTTGCTCGCGCATCGTCGTCTTGTCGGCGAGGCGAGAGCTGTGGTCGAAGCGCAGCGGGCCGGCCTGCTCGGAGATCTCGCGGACCTTTTGTTCGAAGGTCGCGGCGTCCCACGCCTCGTCGCTCTCGTCGTCGAGGTGCAGGCCCGCGGCCGCTTCTTCGAAGTCGCCTTCGGCCAGGGCCTTGGCCAGGCGGTGCAGCTCGGCGCGGACGCGGGCTCGAAAGGCGCGCATGTCGTCGAGCAAGGACTCCGGCACCGGCAGCTCGATCTTCACGTCTTCGCTCAGCGAGCTCGCCGCTTCGACCAGGGCCTCCCACTCTTGGACCAAGCTCGCGTCCACGCGCTCGATCGTCGCGGCCAGCCACGCGATCAAGTCGAGGACCGTGTCCGTCTTCGCGCGCTCGGGGATCGTCTGCCGCAGGGTCTTGTAGGCCTCGTTGAGGTAGCGAAGCAGCAGGCCCTCACGCGCCGAGATGCCGAGGCGTCGGGTGTAGGCGTCGAAGCCCCACAAGCTCTCGTACATCTCGCGCACGATCCCCTTGGGGCGGATGTTCTCGCGCTGCACCCAGGGGTGCGAGCGGCGGAAGCGATCGAAGCGATCGAAGATGAACTCCGCGTTGGGCTTGGGGTAGCTGACCTTCTCGAGGGCCTCCATGCGGGCCTCGTACTCGGCACCTTCGGCTTTCATGCGCGCGACGAGCTCGTTTTTGGCCTGCTTTTCTTGCGCGATGAGGATCGCGCGCGGGTTTTCGAGGATGGCTTCGACCAAGCTCAGCAGATCCAAGTCGTAGCTGTCGGAGTCCGGGTCGAGGGCGTCGAGGGTCTCGACCAGCCACAAGCTCAAGGCGTGAAACAAGGAGAAGTCGCGATCCAGACCCTCGGCCAAGATCAGCTCGGCACCGTGGCCCTCGGGGCGCCGCTGGACATCGACGATCTCGGCGCCGCGCAGGGCCCGAAAGAGCTCGGCGGCTTGGCGACGATGACGCTTTTGCCGGCCCTCGCTCTCGTAGCTGTCGGCGATCAGGCGGACCAGTTCGCCGTAACCACCGCCGCGCCGGCTTTGTGCGTAGGGGGACTGCAGCAAGTCGAGGACCGTGCCTTGCGTGACGCGAAAGCTCGAGTCGAGGGCTTCGGGGTCCCCATCGACCAGCTTGCGAAAGGTCGACTCATCCCAATGGACGTAGCCGCGGTCGGGCGGCGTCTTGCGCTTGAACTTCTTTTTGCCGGAGGCGGCGGCCTTGGCCTCGAGGCGCGCATTTTCGACGACGTGGGCGGGGGGCTGGCAGACGACCCAGCCGCGATCGTCGAAGCCTTTGCGCCCCGCGCGACCCGCGATCTGTTTGAAGTCGCGGACGCTGAGGATCTTGGTGCTCTCGCCGTCGTACTTACAAAGCTGCGTGAACAAGACGGTGCGTAGCGGGATGTTCACGCCGACGCCCAGGGTGTCCGTGCCGCAGATGACCTCGAGCAGGCCCTTTTGGCTGAGGCGCTCGACGAGGCGACGGTACTTGGGCAGCAAGCCCGCGTGATGCAGACCGACGCCGGCCGAGACGAATCGGCGTAGATCTTTGCCGTAGGCGCTGTCGAATTTGAAGCCGGCGAGCTCGCTGCGGATCTCTTCGCGACGCTCGCGCTCGATCAGCTTGAGGCTGGTCAGGTCTTGGGCGAGCTGGGCCGCCTCGCGCTGGGTGAAGTTGACGACGTAGACCGGCGAGCGCCGCTGGGCGACGAGCTGCTCGATGGACTCGTACAAGCTGCCCTCCGCGTAGATGTACTCGAGGGGCACGGGGCGGTCCGTAGAGCGCACCAAGGCGAGCTCTCTCCCTTTTGTGGCCTCGGGAATGCGTCGCTCGAAGTCACGGGTGTCGCCCAAGGTCGCGGACATCAACAAAAAGCGCGACTGCGGCAGGCGCAACAAAGGCAGCTGCCAGGCCACGCCGCGCTCGCGGTCGGCGTAGTAGTGAAACTCGTCCATCACCACGCTGTGCACTTGGGCCGTCGGACCCTCTTGCAGCGCGATGTTGGCGAGGATCTCGGCCGTGCAACAGATGACGGGCGCGTCGTGGTTGATGCTCGCGTCGCCCGTCAGCATGCCCACCCGCTCGGCCCCGAAGAGCTCGCACAAGTCGAAGAACTTCTCCGAGACCAGGGCCTTGATGGGCGAGGTGTAAAAGCTGCGCTCGCCGCGACACAGGGCCCGAAAGTGGGCCGCGTTGGCGACCATCGACTTTCCCGAGCCGGTGGGTGTGTTCAAGATGACGTGGCGGCCGCTCATCAGCTCGAGCACGGCTTCTTCTTGGGCGGGATAGAGCTCGAGGCCGATCTCGATCGTCCAGTCCAAGAAGGCCTCCATGATCGCGTCGTCCACCGGCGGATCTCCGCTGGGGATCCGATCGGACAAGCGCGGCCGCGGGGACGACCCGGAGGCTTCGGCGGACGGTTCGCTCACGGGGCGGGTGTCGGCGCGGCGGCCGGGGCTTCGACGGGGAGGTAGACCGGCGAGAGATCGACGGGGATTCCGTCGAGGCCACCGAGCGCCGACTCCATGGGCTTGGACATCACGCCGAACTCGGCGAAGAGCGCCTCGACGGCGGCCGGGTCGCCTTCGTGTTGAAGCATGCAGATGTCGTGGACGAGCTTTTCGATCGAGGCTTCGAGCTTGGCGAAGTCGACGCGGAACTTGCCGCTCTCGAAAGTCGCGGCCCCCTCTTGCAAGAATCGGTTGATCTGCAGCGCGGCCCCTTTGCCGTGCGCCTCGGCCACACCGAAGCGGACGCTGCGGAACAAGCCCGCAAAGTAGCTCAACAAGAGCTGCTCTTTGAATTTCGCGTCGAACTCGCCCCGCTCGATCATGAACAAGATGTTGTAGGCGCCCATCACGTCGGCCTTGGCTTCTTCGAGGGCCGAGTAGTTGGCGCCGAGGGCCATGCGGACCTCGACCTTCTCGCCGTCGACCTCGGTGAAGGCCGGGCCGAGGCTGTGGCTGAGTTCGTGAAAGAGCACCTCTTGAAAGAAGGCCTCGCTCGAGAGGTAGGTGAGCTGCTCGGGCACGATGATGCGCTCGGCGATCGGTCGCATGATGCGGTCGAACTTCGCCTTGATGATGTTGCGCAGCATCACCTTCTTGGCGCCCTTTTCTTTGCGGACGCGCTCGTCGTTGGGGAGGTTGAAAGCGATGGTCTGCACCGACTTGCGTGCGTCGCCGGAGGTGTAGACCAAGTCGACCACGCGGATGGGGCTCTCGGCCCCGCGCTCGGTCTTGACCTCGTCGGGGATCGGGAGGTTCTGCTCCATCGCGGGTAGCAAGGCTTTGAACTTGGCGAGGTCTTCGCTCGCGGCCGGATCCGAGACGGTGACGAAGGCCTCGAAGCTCGCCTTGAGCCCTTTGAGGCCGTCCTCGTAGGTCTCGTAGGGCCCGATGGTGATCTCGACGGCCGAGTCGAGGTCCATCCAATCCTTGTCGCTTTGGTAGTAGTCATCATCCCGGAAGGCGTGTCCACGAGACCGCAAAAAGCGCTGTAGCGACGCGTTTTTGGTCAATTCGGCCGCTTCTTCGAGCTTGCTGGCCGCCGCCTCGAGCTCCTCGGCAAAGAACTTCGAGTAGGGCACGGCCACGAGGGTCTCGCCCTCGCGCTGCACCATCGTGACCAGCGACTCGAGCTGCGCGCGCTGATCTTCGTGCGCGGCGAGGTAGGCGTCGAAGTCGGCCTCGCTGAGGTCCTCGGGGTAAAAACCCGCGCCGGGCGGATGCGGCGTGTCGATGGCGAAGGGCGCGTGGTGGTCTTGGCGGTCCCAAGGTCCGCGCATGATGTCGAAGTAGGCGAGCTTGGCCTTACCGAGCTCGCTTTGGTCGGCGGCGAGCTTTTGGCGGTGCGCCGCATAGCCGGCCCATGCCTGGCGGTCGAAGACCGGATCGAGTAGCTTGGCGGCCTCGACCAGCTTGGCGAGAGCCGCCTTTTCTTCGGGCGGAAGCTTCGAGAGGTCTGCGCTGAGTTCGACCGACGCGAACTGGGCGACCTTGGCCTGCATCTCGGCCAGGGCCGGATCCTCGACCGGGTTTCCGTCGCCGATGGCACCACTGGGCCCAGTCGCCGCCGCCGTCGCGGCCCCCGTCGCCGCCCCCTGGTCGGCCGCGGGCGTGCCCTTCTTGCATCCGCCCGAGATCGGGCCAAAGGCGAGCAGCCCGAGCGCGAGCAACCGGACGCGGGCCGACGCGGGAAAGATCGAGCGGGGGGTTCGAAGCAGCGTGGTGCGGGTCATTGTGGATCTCGGCGTCAAGGAGCGCGCAGGCGCAACACCGCGCGCAGCATCGCACAACGCGAGCCGGTCACGCCTTCCGCGCGAGCCGGTCACGCCTTCCGGGTGGTCACGCCTTCCGGGTGGTCACGCCTTCCGCGTGGTCACGCCTTCCGCGCGGTCACGCCTGGTCACGCCTTCCGGGTGGTCACGCCCGGGTGGTCACGCCCGGGATGGTCACGCCTTCCGCGCGGTCACGCCTTCCGGGTGGTCACGCCCGCGCGGTCACGCCTTCCGGGTGGTCACGCCTTCCGGGCGGGTCAGAGAAGGGCGGGTCAGAGCCGATAGCGGGTCGGATCGGGGATGCCGGCCGCTTCGAAGGCCCGTCGTCGCAGTCGGCAGCTCTCGCAGCTTCCGCAGGCGTGCGCCCCATCGACGTCGCCACGGGGGTCGTAGCAGGAGACCGTCTCCGCGTAGTCGACGCCCAGCGCAAGCCCACGCTCGATGATGCCGCGCTTTTCGAGCTCGAGCAGAGGGGCGCGAAGCTGAATCGCCCGTCCTTCGCGGCCCGCCCGTGTGGCCAAGCTCGCCATCTCCGACCACGCCTCCAAGAAATCGGGGCGACAGTCCGGATAGCCCGAGTAGTCCAAGGCGTTGG
>JAUIJR010000592.1 GCA_030431075.1 Polyangia bacterium
TCGTCGCGCAAGTCGTCGGGAAAGCCGAGCCACTCGTTCGAGACGTCGCCGGGGATCGGCTGAATCTTCTCGCGCAAGAAGGCCTCGTAGGCCGCGCCCGGGTGCTGCTCGCGGATCGGATCGAAGACCGGCGAGGGGGCAACCTCGGCCCAAAAGCGCTCTTCGGGCGTGAGGCCGGTCTTGGGCCGAACGACCACGTAGAGACGCTCGATCTCCGGATAGTGGTGCAGCAGGACCGAAAGCCAGACCTTGCCCAAAAATCCGGTCGCGCCGATGACGACCAGACGCTTGCCGGCCAAGGTGGCGCGGACGTCGAGCGGCGGCAGGGAGGAGGACTCGGTGGGAGCGTTCATGGCGAGCGCCTTTCGATCGCGAGCCAGCCCTAGGGCTTGACCTCGGTCATGAAGATCGGCGTGAAGTTGATGCAGGTGATCTGCGGATCGGCGGGCGCCGTCTCCTTGGCCATGCGAATGGCCTCGGTCATGTTGGGCGCCGTCTCGTAGCCGAGCAGCTTGGGGATGTACTCGTTGTCGGCACCGACGACGATGCAGCGGCCTTGCCAACGGCGGCCGGCCTCGCCCCAGTACCACATGTAAAAGGCATGGTTGGGGTGGTAGGCATTCCCGTAGCGGTACATCTCGACGTACGCGGGGTTCTTGGCGAACTCGCGTTCGAAGCGCTTGTGCAGCTCATAGCCGTCGCGGGTCTGCGGCAGCAGCTTGTGCACGAACTCCACGTAGGGCGCGTGCTGATCGTGGTCGAACTTGTCGCTGCAGGGGTGCGTGATGATCAAGGTGCCGCCCTTTTTGAGCAGGGGCGCGCCCTTGTGCAGGTTGTGCAGGTAGCCCTGCGCCATCACCTGCACCAACAGCGGGTTCAGGTAGGCGTTGACGTTGTAGGGCGAGATGTAGGGGATGCCCGTGATCTGGATGTCGGCTTGGCCGTCGACCTCGACCACGTACTGCTCGTAGCACTTCTCGACCGTGGCCTCGTGACAGGCCTCGGTGGCTCCGGCGAAGACACCGGTCACGCCGTAGGGGGCGGGGACCTTCGAGAAGATCTGCTGGCGCAGGGGCTGCGGCGTGCGCTTGAGGGTGAACAACAAGGCGCGGGCGGCCAGCTTGTCCTTCGCACTCCACTCGTCCGGGTTGCGGCCCAGAAAGTCGAGGTTCTTGTCGAACATCTTGTTGTTGAGCGTGGTCTCGATGTGGAAGATCTTGACCTTCTCGTTGACGAAGCGACCGATGCGGTCGACCACGGAGTGCATGTGCGACTCCTCGGGCTCCATGTAGGACTTCGTCTCGTTCATCACCTTGGGGTTGTGGTGCGCGCGCAGGGTCTTGCCCCCGCACAGGCCCACGCCCACGGACTTGTGCCCGCCGTCCATCGGGACGAGGTTGATGTTCAAGTAGATGACGAGGTCGGCCTCGGCCGCCGCCTTGTTCATCGTGACTTCGTCGCCCTCGGGCGTGGTGCCCAAGGTGACCATGCGCTCCGCGTCCTCGGCGTCGTGGTTGTAGAGGCGATCGGGCCAGTACTTGTCGAAGACCTTCTTGCCGACCATGCGCTCGACTTCCCAGTCGCGCATGCGGCGGTGGTAGGCCAAGGCGATGATCATCTCGACGTCTTCGACGCCGTGGTCCTCGAGCATCTCGAGGACGATCTTCAGCATCCGCTCGCGCACGTCCGGCCGCTTCATGGGCGGCAGGGGCAAGGAGATGTCGTCGATCGCAATGACGACCTTCATCCCTGGCTCGAGCATCGCGTAGAGCGGCTCGGAGCCCATGGGGTGGTTGATCGCGTAGCGGATGGCCGCGTCGACGTCCTTGAGGGGCGCCAGGGCGGGCTTGGGATAGATGCACCGAGTGCCGACGGGCAGGTCGACTTCGACCAGGTTGTCGCCGGCGAACAAGAGCCGGGGGGCGCTGTGGCGATCGGTGTAGACGATGTTGGGCGAGGAGCGGGGCATGATGGACTCGCGGCGCGGCTCGCAGGTCCGCGCTCTCGTATCGCTATTGAAGGTCGATGATGGGCCACTGGTACGCACGCGCGAGGCGGCGCAGCTTGGCGTCGGGGTTGACGGCCGCGGGCCTTCCGATGACGGAGAGCATGGGCACGTCGGAGTAAGAGTCGGAGTAGCCGCCGCAGTCGGCCAGGTCGTGGCCGTTGGCGCGGGCGTGCTCGCAGATGAGTCGCGACTTGGCGGGACCGGCCACCACCGGGCGCTCGATCTTGCCGGTGGCGTAGCCGTCTTTGATCTCGAGGTGGTTGCCCACCCAGCTGTCGGCGCCGAGGTGGTCGGCGAGTCGCTCGAGCAAGAAGTCCAGCGCGCCCGAGACGAGCACGACCTCGTGCCCGTTGTCCCGGCAGCGCTTCACCAGGTCTTTGGCCCCGGCGTAGACGTGCTTTTTCATCGCCCAGCTGAAGGTCTCGTCGGCCAAGGTGAGCAGGCGATCTTCGCTCATGCCCTTGAAGGCCTCGAAGAGCATCTCGTTGAAGCGACGCCGGTCCCGCAGCTCGGCGGCGAGCAGGCGGGGCGCCCGCAGGGCCAAGGTGGCCAGGTTGCGCGCCGAGAACAGCGGGTTGCGGTCGTTGGCCATGTAGTACACGGCCGTGTGGACCAAGTTGCTGCGCACGAGCGTGCCGTCAACGTCGAAGTAGCTGGCGGCCATGTGGATCCGCTTCGCCACGAGGGCGAGGAGCGGGATTTCCCACCCTCGGCGCGTGCTGTCAATGCTTCGGCGGGTGGCCAAAGGCGCGAATTAGGGCCGCGAAACTCCGTTCGCAGTCCATTGGGTGTGAGGCGACGCAGGCTTTGGCCATGAGGGCCGCGAAGGGGGCGGCGAGCGCGGCTGCGCGGGATTTTGCACACC
>JAUIJR010000083.1 GCA_030431075.1 Polyangia bacterium
CAAGCCGTGCACTTCGAAAAACTCCTCGCCTTGGACGAGCAGCTCGAAGTCAGCTTCGAGTTCCGCGGGCTCAAGCGCTGAGGGGGCCGGGCCCTTCAGCTGTCTGGCGCTTGGCCCTCACACCACCACGCCACCGCCTCCATGTCCTTTTCGATCGCCCGCCGAATCATCCCCTTGAGCAGCGGATTGAAGATCTTCGCGAGCGTCTTGTAGGCACGCGCCTGCATCGTCATCTCCAACAAGGTCGCGTCACCCTCGGCCGACACCCGAAAGGTCGTGTCCCAGATGGTGCCGCCGGCGTCGCTGACCAGGCGGACGTGCTCGTTTTCGGCGTAGGACTTCACCTCGAGCTCGGTGCTCGCTTCGCGATTGCCCATGCGCCGGGTCTCTCGAAAGCGCGTGCCCGCGCCGCGGCGTTGCTCGCCGAGGAACTCCACTTTGATGATGTCGGGGCAGGCGCGCTGGAAGTTTTCGATGTGCGCGATGGTGTCGAAGACCAGGGGCAGCGGCGCCGAGACGCGGCGGCTACAGGTGATCGTCGACATGCCCCGATCATAGGCCGAGGCGGCGAGGATCGAAAACGCCCCTCAGCCCACGCCGCCGTACTGGGCCAGATGCGCGTCGATGGCCGCTTTTCCGGCCGCGTCGAGGACAACCTTGCCGTCGATCTCGCGGTCGACCAGCCAGCTGGCCAGCTCGCGGATCTTCAAGATCGGCTCGACCCGCACACCCAGCTCGTCGCGCAGCTCGGCCAGGGTCGTCTTTTCGCCTTTGCCTCGCTCCTCGCGATCGACGGCCACGACGGCGCCCGTGACTTCGCAATTCGCCGACTTGCGCAGCAGCTCCACCGCCTCGCGGATCGACTTGCCCGAGGTGATCACGTCGTCGACCAAGACCACCTTCATGCCCTCGGCCGGGGCCGTGCCCACGAAGATTCCGCCCTCGCCGTGGTCTTTGGCCTCTTTGCGGTCGAAGCCGTAGGGCACGTCTTCGCCGTGGCCGGCCAGGCCGATGGCCGTCGCGACGCTCAGGGGGATGCCTTTGTAGGCGGGGCCGAAGACCAGGTCGTGGGGCATCGCCTGATCGCGGATGGTCGCCGCGAAGGCTTCGCCGAGGCCCTTGATCGCCTCGCCCGTGCGCAGCTGGCCGGCGTTCACGAAGTAGGGCGAGCTGCGCCCGGACTTCAAGGTGAACTCGCCGAAACGGACGACCTCGTAGCGGACCAGTAGACGGGCGAAGGCCTCTTGGTGGGGCTGCATCGCGCGCAGCCTATCAGGTCGTGGCCGGCGCTTTGGCGCTCGCCGAAGGGCTTCGCTCGCGCGGGATCCGGAGCTCGAAGCGCGCGCCTTGTTTGCCGTCGGGGCGGTCCAAGCAGCGCAGCGTGCCCCCGTGGGCGCGCGCGATCTGGCGCGAGAGGTGAAGGCCCAAGCCGACGCCGCCGGCGTCGCGGCTGCGGGCGCTGTCGAGGCGGGTGAAGGGCTCGAAGATCTCTTCGCGGCGCTCGGGCGGAACGCCCGGCCCTTCGTCTTGGACGACGACCAGCCAGTTCTCGTCCTCGAGCTCCAAGAGCACCTCGATGGTCGCCTTGGGTCCGGCGCGGCGGGCGTTGGCGAGGAGGTTGCTCAAGAGTCGCTCGAGCAAGAGGGGGTCGCCTTCGATCTCGAGGCTGTCGTCGGCCTTGCGGGTGTAGCTCGCGTCGACTTTGGCCGCGACGCGGGTGCCCAGCTCGTCGATGTCGAAGGGGCGGTGTTCGATCGCGCGGCCGAGCTCGAGGCGCCCGCTCGTGAGCAGGTCTTCGACCAGGCGGTTCATCTCGTCGACGTCTTCGTGGAGCTCTTCGAGGCCTTGGCGCACGCGGGCGGTGCCGGGGTCCTCGCCGTAGGGGCTCTTGGCCGCGCGCTCTTCGAGGATCTCGAGCAGCACGCGCATGCGGGCCAGCGGCGTGCGCAGCTCGTGGCTCACGTTCGTCAGCAAGGTGCGCTGCCCCAAGATCAGCTGCTGGATGCGTGCCGCCATGTCGTTGAAGGCCGAGGCGAGGAGGTCGACCTCGTCACCTCGCTTCGGGATGTCGGCGCGCGTCTCGAGCTCGCCGGCGGCGAAGGACTGCGTCTTTTGTTCGAGCGCCCGAAGTCGGCCGGTCAAGGAGCGGGCGAGGGGCCACGCCACCGCGAAGAGGCTGCCGAGCAACAAGGTCATGCCGGCCGCGATGGCCAGCGGCGGGTTGCCGGGCTTTTGCACGATCACGAAGGCGACCATCCGGGCCTCTTGCGCGTCGAAGATCCGCCATACGACGCGCGGGGGGCCAAAGCGTCGGGGGTGGCTGACCACGGGGGCGCCGCGGCGAACTTGTCGGCGCTCGCGCGAGTCGAGGTGTAGACCTCCGGGCGGGCGGTGGCCGCGACGGCGCGCGTGCTTGGCCGGGCCCACCGGCACGAGGTCCACGCTCGCGCCGAGCTCGTCGGCGAGCGGCTGCACCAAGGCATGCACCGCATCGGGGGGCGGTGGCTTGCCCTCTTCGCCGCCGACGAGTTCGCGCAGCCCCTCGACGATCTCGTCGTTGTGCGCGTCGACGCTCTCGACCACGCGCGAGACCCAGGCCGTGCCGTCGCCGCGGGTCCACAGCAGGGTCAAGAGGACGGAGGCGGCGACGAAGAGCAGGACCGCGCCGACGAAGCTGACGACGATCCGAAAAAAGAGGCCGCGCCGCGCCGGGCGGGGCGCCGCCTCGCTCACCCCTCGGCTCCTTCGCCCTCCAGCACGTAGCCGACGCCGCGGACGGTGCGGATCATCTTGTCACCGTCGGCGTGGGCGCCGGCGAGGGCCTGGCGGACTTTGGACATGTGCACGTCGATCGAGCGGTCGACCGAGGGGTCGAACTCCATCTGCGGTTCACCGCGGAGGCGTCGGACCTCGGCGAAGAGCTCGGCGCGGGGGACGACCTTCTCGGCCTGAGCCGCGAGCACCCACAGGAGATCGAACTGGTAGGCGGTCAGCTCCATCGCCTCGCCGGCCAAGGAGGCCACCCGGCGGTCGCGGTCGATCTCCAGGCCGCCGACCTCGACTTTGCTGTCGGCGAGGGGGCCTTGGCCCTGGCGACGCAGCACCGCGCGGATCCGGGCGAGGAGCTCGCGGGGGGAGAAGGGCTTGGGCAGGTAGTCGTCGGCCCCGATCTCGAGGCCGACGATGCGATCCACCTCTTCGCCGCGCGCGCTGAGCATGATCACGGGCACGCGCGAGTGGTTGCGAAGCTCCCGGCACAAGGCCAGGCCGTCCATGCCCGGGAGCATGAGGTCGAGCAGGACCACGTCCCAGCTGCCCTCTCGTGCGCGCTCCAGGCCCGCATCGCCGTCGCCGACGACCTCGACGCTGGCTTGGTGTTCCCGCAGGTATTCGGCCGTGTGCGCGGCCAATCGGGTGTCGTCTTCGATGAGCAGGACCCGCACCCCGGCAGCTTGCCACAGCGGGGGAGGCGCGCCGCCACCCGCGCGCAAGCGCTTGGTAAAGCCAGAGGCGATCTGGGCGCGAGGCGTGGGCGTCTGCGCGCATGTGCAGGCCGCGGCGACTCGCAGCCGATTCTGGTCAGCGCCTCACCCCAGATGCTAGTCTTCCGGGCCCGAGGGTCCTTTGATCGTCCGCTGCGAGAACTGCCAAACTGAGTTCTCACTCGAAGATGCGCAGGTCCCGCCTGAGGGCGTGACGGTGCGCTGTTCGGTGTGCGCCTACGTGTTCAAGGTGGAGGCGACGTCGGAGAGCGCGGAGACCGGCTGGCAGATCCGTACCACCGACGACATGCTGTTCACCGCGCCCGACGTGGCGACGATGATGCGCTGGATCGAAGAGGGGCGCTTGCACCCCGACGATTCGGTATCGCGGACCGGCCGGAACTGGCTGCGCCTCGGCGACATGGCCGAGTTCGCCCACCTCTTCGGCGCGGGCACCGTGGATCCGGTCTTCAAGCCGGTGAGCGGTGAACAAGCCGAGATCTCGGCGGTCGACGAGCTCGGGCCGCCGCCCGAGTTCGGTGGCACCCCCGAGACGCCCGACGCGGCGCCCGTGTTCGCCGAAGAATCCCACACGCCGCCGCCGGTCTCGGCGCCGGCGACGGCCCCGACCTCGCTGCTGGCCAAAGGGCCACGCACGCGTCCGCCCGGCAGCATGAGCGCCGCTGCTTCGATGACCCAACCCGCCGGCGCAGCGTCGACGGCCGGCGCGAGCCGGGCTTCGGCCGAGTCCTCGTGGTCCGCCGGCGGCCCGCCGCCCTCGTCCCCCGCAGCGGCCCCGGCCGGCGGCGGATCCAAGGCGGGCTGGGTGGCCGCGGTCGCGGTGCTGCTCGGCGTGGGCGTCGTCTTTGGCGTGCCCTCGATCCGCAACAAAGTGCTCAACCTGGGCGCGCCCGCGGCTGCGACCGGCGATGCCGCGACCGGTGAAGCTGCGCCCGTGGCCGCCGACGCGCCGGCCGAGCTCGAGTCGGCCGACCGCGCCTTGGCCAGCTTGGGCCGCAAGGGCATCGGCAAGGCCGAGTCCGCCTTGCAGCGCGCCGTGGATCTCGGCGAAGTCGACGAAGCGACCTTCGCTCAGATGCGCCTCAAGCAAGCCGAGCTCTTGTCGGCCCGCGGCCTGGCGGCCCAGATGGCGGCCTCGATCGACGAGGAGCGCGCCGAGTCCCTCCAAAAGGACGCCGCCGAAGATCTCGATCGCGCCTCTCGCATCCTCGACGGCCTGGGCGCCAAGACCCCCAAAGACGAGCACGCGCAGCTCGTGCTGGCCCAAGTGCGCCTGCTCGAGGGTCGCGCGCCCGACGAAGTCAGTGGCTACCTCCCCGAAGGCGGCGCCGAAGAGCTGCGCCTCATCGTCTCGGCCTCGCCCCTTTGGACCAGCGGCGACGAGAAGGTCGAGCTCGAAGAGGGGGTGCTCGAGGGCCTCGCAGGTCTCGATTCACCGAGCGGTCTGGCCGAAGCGGCCCTCGCGTTGGCCCACCTGCAAGCCGAGGACGAAGACGCCGCGCGCGAGCTCGCCAAGCGCATGGACGCGCGTGCCTCCGACAACCCGGTGGCGGAGTCCTTGCTCGCCGCCTTGGGTCTGAGTTCGGCGGCCGAAGGTGGCGATGACGGTGGCGACGAGGCGGCCGACGACGAGGGCGAAGAGCCCGTGCTCGAAGACGACGACCCGCCGCCGACAAAGGTCAAAAAGCCGTCGAGCGGAGGCAGCGAGGGCGGCTCGAGCGGCGGCGGCAACCGCCTGGATGCCTTGCTCGACAAGGGCTGCAGCCAAGTGCGCTCGGGCAACGCGTCCAATGGCGTGAAGACCCTGCTCAAGGCTTTCGACCTCGCGCCCAACGACCTCGACGTGATGGCCTGCTTGGCCCAGGGCTACGAGAAGATGGGCAACGCCTCTTCGGCGCTGACCTTCTACGACCGCGTGCTCGCCAAGTCTCCGAACCACCGCGTGGCCTTGCGCAACGGCGCGGCCCTGTACGCGAAGCGCGGCTCCAAAGAAAAGGCGCTCAGCTTGTACAAGCGCCTGCTCAAGGTCGAGCCCAACGACTCCACGGCCAAGGCCTACGTGCAGGCCAACGACCCCGAGGCGGGCAAGCCCGAACCGGCCCCGACCCCGGGCGGGAGCACGGGCGGAACTCCGGCCCCGGCCCCCACGCCTCAGCCCACCACGCCGGCGCCGGCTCCCACCGGAGCGGCGACGACCGGTGGCAATGGATGAGACCGATATGAGTGGTCAGCACAACGACAACGAAGACGAGTACATCGCCCGCCAAGAGATGGAAAAGCGTCGGCGCCTGGTCGCCGATCGCCGCCAAGAGCTCGCCGGGGAGGAAGCCGATCGCCTCAAAGAGCTGCACTGGATGCGCTGCGCAAAATGCGGCGAAGAGCTCCAAGAGATCGAGTTCCGCGGGGTGAAGGTCGACAAGTGCTTCAACTGCGGCGGCGTCTACCTCGACGACGGTGAGCTCGAGCAGCTCGCCGGGCGTCCGGGGTGGTTCAACGCGATGATCACCTTCTTCAAGTAGGCCCCATCGAGGGCTGAACGAAGGCCTCGAGAGGCGGCCGCGAAGGCCGCGCTCGAAAAAGATCGCGCGCGGCGGTCACGAAGTGTGTCGCGGCCCGTAGGCTGAAGGCGCGCCATGGCTTGGCTCAGCGTCAGCGAATCGGGGCCCGACCTCGACGCCCTCGCATCACGGGCGCGGGCGGGGGATCGCGACGCCTTCGCGGCCCTCTACCGTGGCTTGTACCCGGTGGTCGCGCGCTACGTGGCCCGCCGGGTCCGCGTGGCCGCCGACGCCGAGGACCTGGTCTCGAAGACCTTCGAGCGCATGGTCGCCAAGCTGCAGAGCTTCGATCCCGCGCGCGGCTGCATCGAAGCCTGGGTCGTTCGCATCGCCCGCAACGCGATCATCGACGCGGTGCGGGCGAGTCGGCCCGAGCTCGACATCGATCAGCTCGCCGAGCTCCCCACCGAGCGCCGCAACCCGGCTGAGCAGCTGATGGCCAGCGAAGAGCTCGCCGCTTTGGCCGCCCGCCTCGAGGCCTGCGACGCGGACTTTCGCCGCCTGCTCGGCCTGCGCTTCGGCGACGGCCTGCGCCACCGAGCGATCGCCGAGCTCTTGGGCGTCTCCGAAGCCACGGTGCGCAAGCGCTTGAGCCGGGGCTTGCAGCGCCTGCGGGCGGCGCCCGATGCATCCACGCCCGACGACACCGTCGAGCCCGCCACGAAGGAGGTCGAGTATGTCTGCTGAAGATCTCGAGCCGCGTCTCGAAACCCTCTTGGCCCCCGATGCGCCGACGGCCCCCAGCCGCGCCGAGTTCGACGCCGTCATGGCGCACTACGACGCGCAGTTTGGCGAGAGTCCAACCAAGACCCGGCCGCGTCGCCCCTGGTTGCGCTGGCTCGCGCCGATCCTCGGCGCCGGCGCCTTGGTCGGCGCGTGCGCCTTGCCGGCCAGCTATGACGTCGACCTGGGCGTGGGCTTGCACCTCGACTTCGCGGCCGGCGAAGAGCCGCCTGTGCATGCGATGGCCGAGTTTTGCAAGTCGGAGCTCGGCGCCAAGGACATTACCGTCGAGATGAGCATCTCGAAGCGGGGGGAAGCCGGCGCCGAGCTGACCTTCGAGGGGCAGATGGACCTGGAGCTTTGGGGCCCCGGTCTCGAGCCCGGCGAGGTCGTCACCGCCCTCGAAGCCGCCTTCCCCGAGCTCGAGGACGCGCCCTTCGCGAGCGAGCGCCTCGAAGGTCGCGTGCGCACGAACCTCGGCGGCAAGCTCTTGCACGAGTACTTCGACCGCGTCGCCGACGAAGAAGACCTCGAGCTGGCCAAGTCGGCGGTGCTCGCCGAGCTGCGCGCCCGCGGGGTCGAAGGCGAGGTGGACGTCGACGTCTCGGTCGACGGCGATCGCCGCGAGCTGCGGATCGGCGTGCGGCAGATCGAGATGGACCCGCCGCCTTAGCCGACAACCTCGAGCGCTCAGCCCTCGAAGTTGTCGAGGTACTTGGCCGGGTCGGCGCGCACCTCGTCGGCGGCCTTCTCGGAACAGACCCAGTAGCTCTTGCCCTCGTAGTCCACCCGTGGGTGCTCGGCTTTGACCACGAAGCTGCGTCCCGAGTAGGGGCAGGTCGTGGTGTCGCCGACCTGGGCTTCGAGGTTGGGGACGAGCTCGGCGGCCGCTTCGCTCTCAGGCGCGGCGGCGGGGGCCGCCTCGGGCGGATTGCTCGCGGGCTCTTTGCTGCACGCGACGAGGGTGGTGGCGGCGAGGCAGGTCCAAAGGATTCGCTTCACGCGGCCACCATAGACGATGGGGGGGCTCGACGCGCGAGGCCCCCGCGCAAAGGCTGCGAGGGCGCCCTAGCCGACACCCGCGCTGCGCACGGTGACCCGGATCAGCGACTCCAGGCGGTCGGTGTCGACGGCCGGGTCGTCGTTGGCCAAGGTCACGTAGGCGCCGGCCTCCCACAGGTGCATCTGGGCGCCGCGGAAGGCGGCGATCGCATCGTAGCCGCGGTCGCCGAGCTCCTCGAGCATGCGGACCTCGCCTTCGATGCGGTAGTTCGAGGCCACGGGGTGGGCGGGGCGCTGGCCGTGCTCGCCCGGATCCCACACCAGCGCGACGGGGGCGTCCTGATCGCCGATCACGCCCACACTCAGCTCGACCATGGCTCGCTTGCCGCCGGTGCGCGCGCGCAAGTCGACGGCCACGCGATCGAGCTCGCCGGCGATCTTGAGCAGCTCGTGCTTGCCCACGCTGACGACGATCGGCGCTTCGAGGCCCAAGCGACGTGCGACGCCCTCGAAGGCCTCGCTGATCGCCTGGGCGCGGGTCTCGGCCGAGCTCGGGGGTCCGGGAGAGATGCTGGCGGCCACGAAGCTCAGGCCACCGGCGGCCAAGACCAACACCAAGTAGGGGCTCACCAAGTTCAGGCCGGCCAGGCACATCAAGGCCAAGGCCACGCCGCGCCAGCGCTCGCGTCCGGAGACGATCGAGGCGTAGACGGTGTAGAGCAAAAAGAAGATGCCCACCATCACCACCGCCGGCTTCCACCAGCCCGGCTGCTGGCCGTAGGGCAGGGGGACGTCGAAGGCGAAGAGGCTGCGCAAGATGTCGGCCAGGCCATCTTCGACGCTGCCGTAGGCGCCGTAGTAGAGCCACAAGAACAACAAGCAGGCGCCGAGCGAGGCGATGCCGACGATGGCGTGGATGGCCAGTTCGACGCGGGGCCGCATCGCGGTGGCGGTCGCCAAGGCGACGAGCACGAAGGCGCCGCCCAGCCAGCTCGCCGAGGGCTGCACCACCGTCGCGCCCAAGAGTCCCTCGGGTCCGGCCGCGACCACGCGGAAGGTCAGCAAGAAGGTGGCGAGCAGGGGCACGAAGCGCGCCGAGACCTCGCGCATGCGCGGCCAGGCCATCCACGCGGCGACCGGCCAGGTGCACAAGGCGGCGGTGCGGGCCAAGCCGCGCAAGGCCTCGCTGCGACTCCAGCCCAACGCGCCGGGCCACAGGTCGGCGAAGTGCTCGGCCAAGAGCAGCAGCGCGGCGATGCTCGCCAAGGCGAAGGGCAGGGCGCGCGCGCGTCCAAAGCTGGGGTCGCGCAGCCAGCCGGCGGTGATCGACAGGGACAAGGCGGCGGCCAGCAGGGCCAAGAAGTGATAGGCGATGGGCTCGCCGTGGATGGCCAAGGTCAGCACCCCGACTTGGCCCTCGAGATAGGCGAAGGCCAGTCCGAAGGTGCCGACGGCGAAGAGCACCGACAGGCGCGGGCGCTCGCGCAAGAGCCAGCCCCCGACGCCGGCCAGCACGACCGCGCCGATCAGCATGTAGGTCCACCGCGCGCCTAGCGCATGCGCATGCAGGAGGGCCCGGGGCGGGGCCAGCTCGACGACCACCGCCGCCACCAGCTGCAAGGCGGCCGCCGCGAGGGCGAAGCCGGCCAAAATGCGAAGCTGGCCGTCTGTGGGCCCGCGAGCGGAGCTTGGGGCAGCCACGTGCCGCCTGAAGGTAGCCACAAAGGCCGGCCAGGAGTAGCCCGACGCGCAATTTTTGGGGCTGGTGCTCTTTTATCCTACATGTAGGACATGCGGACCCAGAGACTTCTTCTCGGCTTTTTGGTGACGCTTTGCGCCCTCGTCTTCTTGATGGCGACAGGGGTGAGTGCCGGCCCGAAACCGGTGCTCGAGCGCCCCTTTACGGTGGTGATCGACCCCGGCCACGGGGGCTCGAACGAGGGCTGCTTGGCCCACGACGGCAGCGGCCGCGAAAAAGAGCTCTCTTTGGACCTCGCGCGGCGCCTTCGCCGTCGCCTCGCCGGCGAGCTGCCCCATGCCCGCATCGTGCTCACCCGCGACGCGGACCTCACCATGACCTTGGCCGAGCGGGTCGCCTTCGCCAACGCCGAAGAGGCCGACCTGTTTTTGAGCATTCACGCCAACGCCTCGCCCGAGAAGAACCAGCAGGGCTTCGAGAGCTACGTGCTCGACCTCGACGCGAGCAACCTCGAGGCGGCCCGCACCGCCCAGCGCGAGAACGACGAGGGCTTCGCGGCGCCGGCGAGCGTGGACCCGGTGGCGGCCATGCTGCGCGAGCTCAACTTGACCGAGAACCGCGCACGCGCGGCTCGATTCGCCCGGCATCTGCAAAGCGAGCAAGGCGAGCGCTTCCCCGAGCGCGCCGACCGAGGCGTGCGCACGGCACCCTTCGACGTGCTGATGGGCGCGCGCATGCCGGCCGTGCTGCACGAGGTCGGCTTTTTCGACCACGCCGACGAGGGCAGCTTGCTCAGCTCGGCCGCCGGTCGGGAGCAGCTCGCCGCGGCGATGTCGGACGCGGTCGTCCGCTACTACAACGACGACGCCCAAGCGCGCTGAGGCCCGGGCGCGACGCCCGCCTCACAACGACAAAAAGGCCCCCGAGGGGGCCTTTTTGAGTGGGGGCGAGCAATGGGATTTGAACCCACGACCTCTCGGACCACAACCGAGCGCTCTAACCAACTGAGCTATGCTCGCCGCGAGGGGGCGTTATCTACACGACCTCGCCCAAAAAGCAAAGCCTGTTCGCGGCGGGCTTGACCGCGCGCCGCGGCACAGGCAGCTTCCGCCCGTGAGCACGGCGCCCTCCAAGGCCCTCGAGACCTTCGAGAACCCCAAGCCCGAGCGGGCCTACGAGATCCGCTTCGAGTGCCCGGAATTCACCTGCGTGTGCCCGAAGACCGGGCAGCCCGATTTCGCCACGATCCGGATCCGCTACGCACCCGCGGCCACCTGCGTGGAGCTCAAGAGCCTCAAGCTCTACTTGTGGTCCTACCGCAACGAGGGCGCGTTTCACGAGGCGGTGACCAACCGGATCCTGGACGATCTCGTCGCTGCGACGGCGCCGCGCTGGATGGTGGTCGAGGGCGATTTTTTCGTGCGCGGGGGCATCCACACGGTGGTCGAAGCCCGCTACGACGCGCCGGCGAGTTGAGCCGGCGCGAAGCGGCCGCAGGGGAGCGCGGTCGCGCACGGCACGCTGTGCGCAGGCGTCCCGCGCGGGGCAGTCGCGGCGCGGGCTGCGTGATATCGTCCCGCCGATGGCGATTTTCTCGGGTCTGCTCGCCCCCGCATTCTCGATCCTGGCCAGCTTGTTCGCTGGCCCCAGCTTTGGCTTTTCGAGCCAGACCGAGCCGGACGGCACGGCCTACCTCTCGATCCAAAGCGAAGAGTCGGTCTCTGGCATCGAGATCGAGATCACCGGCGACGACGGCTTTCACCTCGAAAAGACGGTCAGCGTCCGCGGCGGCAAGCCCTTCAAGCTGACCTGGAAGCAAAAGGGCACCAACGTCACCTACCAGCTCAAGCTCACCTCCGGTGACGAGCAGACGGACTTCGAGTTCGCGGTCGTGCGCCCGGTCATCGCCGGCGAGGTCAAGAACTTCGAGCTGCTCAGCGGCCGCGAGGACATCGTCGACAAGGGCCGGATCAGCTACCGCACCGCCTTTGCGCTGAGCGGCCAAGAGCTCAAGGTCTACAACACCGACGGCGAGCTCATCGAAGACCGCAACGACTCCAAGATGATCGACGCGGGCGCCAGCTTCGACCTCGAGTGGGACAGCTGCGACGAGGTCTTCATGGTGTACTTCAAGGGCACCGACGACGCGGGTCGCTACGCCGAGGACCAGCGCGTGCCCTGGTCGGTCGGTATCCCGCACACCGACGTCAACTTCGACTCGGGCAAGTCGGAGATCAAGCCGAACGAGGCGCCCAAGCTCGACGAGGCCTTCGCCGTGCTCGCGCACGAGCTCGATTCCCTCGACAAGGCCAACAAGGCCGTCAACGCGAACTTGGCCGCGCAGCTGTACATCGTGGGCTACACCGACACCGTCGGCAGCGCCTCCGACAACCAAAAGCTCTCCGAGGGCCGCGCCCGCGCCATCGCCCAGTACTTCTTGGACAAGGGCGTGTGGTGCGAGGTCTATTACGCGGGCATGGGCGAGAAGGGCCAAAAGGTCGAGACCGGCGACAGCGTCGACGAAGCCCGCAACCGCCGGGCGCAGTACGTCATCGGCGTGCAAAAGCCGGCGCCGGGCGGCGACATGCCGAGCCCCAGCCGCTGGCGCAAGCTCGCCGACGCCCGCCCGCGCATGACGCAGAGCCTCCCGGACCTGCCCGCGAGCTACCTCGCCTACAAAGAGAAGGCCGAACAAGAGCGCCTCGCGCGTCGCGGGGGCTCGTGTGCCTCGGGCGGCAGCAGCAGCGGCGGGGGCTCGGGCCCGAGCTCGACCGACACGCTCAGCAGCGGCGGCGGCAGCAGCTCGGGCGGCGGCTCGAGCGAGGGGGGCGGCAGCTCGAGTGGCGGCAGCAGCTCTTCGGATGGAGGCGAAGGCCCGCCACCGGCAGGGGAGACCCCGGCGACGAAGAAGGGGTGCAGCATCGGCACGGACGCCGGTGCACCGGCCGGACTGGCGCTATTCGGGCTTTTGGCCCTGGGACGCCGTCGTCGGCGTCGCTGAGCCGAATCTCTGGCCTTTGCGCGCTGACGCTCGCCCGATTCGCGTCGGGCCTTCCTGGGTCCAAGGCGGCGCCTCGACGTCGTACAATCGCGGCACCTCGCTGCGAGCGCGACCGCCATGACCGAGACCGTCATCCAAAATCCGCTCTTCCAGCCCCTCAACATCGGTGAGCTGGCGATGCCGAACCGCATCGTCATGGCCCCGATGACCCGCGGCCGCGCCACCCCCGAAGGCGTGCCGACGGCGCTGCAGAGCCAGCACTACGTGCAGCGGGCGAGCGCGGGATTGATCGTGACCGAGGGCACCGGCATCTCCCGTCAGGGCCTCGGCTGGCCCTGCGCGCCGGGCGTGTGGAACGAGGCCCAACAAGCCGGCTGGGAGTCGGTGGTCTCGGCCGTGCACGAGGCGGGCGGTCGCATCTATTGCCAGCTGTGGCACATGGGGCGGACGGTCTTGCCCGTCTATCTCGATGGCGCGCTCCCGGTCGCCCCCTCGGCCATCGCCGTCGAGGGCAAGGGGCGCCTGCCCGAGGGAGGCTTCGCGCCCTACGTGACCCCGCGCGCCCTCGAGATCGACGAGCTTCCGGGCATCGTCGAGGACTACGCCAAGGCGGCGGCCCGGGCCATCGCGGCTGGCTTCGACGGCGTCGAGATCCACGGCGCCAACGGCTACCTGGTGGACAGCTTCATTCGCTCGGGGGCAAACCAGCGCGACGACGAATACGGCGGTCGGGTCGACCGACGTTGGCGCTTCCCCCTGGAGGTCGTCGACGCGGTGGCCGAGACCGTTGGAGCCAATCGCACCGGCATTCGCTTTTCACCGACGGGCAGCTTCAACTCGATGTCCGACGAGGACCCCGTGGCCAGCTATGGCTACGGCGCGAGCCAGCTCGACCGCTTTGGGCTCGCCTACATCCACGTCATCGATCCCCGGCCGGGTCACTTCATGGCCACCGAGGACGCGCCCCCGGCCGCGGCCGAGATGCGCAAGAACACCAAGACCCCGATGATCCTCAACGGCGGCTTCGACGAGGGGACCGGCGCGCGGGCGGTGATGCTCGGTCGCGCCGATGCCATCTCCTTTGGGGTGCCTTTCATCGCCAACCCGGATCTGCCGGAGCGCTACGCCGAGGGCTGGGAGCTCACACCCCCGGACCGCGACACCTTCTACACCCACGGGGCAGAGGGCTACGTGGACTACCCGCCGCACCAAAGCTGAGGGCAGCGGCTCAGCCGGGGACCCGCACCGTCATCCAGCTGAGCTCGGGCTCGGCCCCGCAGCTGTCGGTCAGCTGGGCTTGCAGCGCGAAGAAGTCCCAGGCCTCGCCGCCGATGTCGACGGTGGCCTCGCCGCCGACGGAAAGCGGCGGCTCACCGTTGCCGAGATCGTAGGCGTAGCGGCTGGGTGGATCGGCTGCGTCACAGCAGGGGTCGCTGCCACTGCCGCAGTCGCAGGAGAGGTCGTCCACGACGGTGGGTTGGAAGCCGTTGGCGGCGTTGTTGGCGAAGGCGGGCGTCAAGCCGTCGAAGGAGGTTCCGATGACCCACGGAATGCTCTCGCCTTCCTGCACCGAGAGCATGAACTTGTTGTACGAGCAGTGGTCGTCGAAGGACTCGAAGAGGCCGTCGTACTGGACGAAGATGCACTGGCCCTCGAGCTCGAGCGCAACGTCGGCGAGGTCGACGGGGAAGATCTCGACCCGGTCCCCGGAGCCGTCGGCACAGCCTTCGCAGTTGGTCCCGCAGCGATCGACCGAAAGCGAGGTCAAGTTGGACCCGCGAAGAAGGTAGTAGCCCGAGTAGCTCTCTTGGCAGGCCTCGCTGACGAAGTCGCCGTGGATCTTGAAGTACAAAGGCAAGGTCCAAGGCAGGTCGCACACGGGCACGCCGGTGTCCGAGCTCTCCTCGGAGCTCGAGTCGGTCGTGACCTCCGACTCGGCACTGGTCGCGTCGAGCGAGTCGCTGCTTTCGCTGTCGCTGTCCGTGCGGGTGTCGCCGGTCCCGGCCTGATCGATGAAGGCGGGATTGAGCCGCGTACACGCCGGGAGTAGCAGCGTGCCGAGCCCAAGCGCCGCGGCGACGCGTCGAGCCGAAATCCAAGCCATGCCCGAGCTTATCCGGTGCCCGGTGTTCGCGCCAAGCCACAACGCTGCTGCCAACTCGGTTGCACCCCCTCGATGGCGTAGAGGGTCACCCGCATGGGCTGGGGCGGCGTGACGATGCTGTAGCTCGGATCGACGAAGCTTTGCACCGGTCGAAAGGCGAAGACCCGTGCGAGGGGCGCCGCGATGTGATCCGGCAGCAAGGCGTACTCCGGCCACTCGGCCGCGAGCACACAGACTTTGGCGGCGTCGTCCTTCGCGTGGGCGACGCGGGCGAAGTTCAAGCCGAGCGCGTCGAGCACTCGCATCGGCCGCGGCGCAAACCAGCGTGTCGCCCCGGCGCCCTCGACCATGAGGGTGGTGTCGGCGGGCAGCGTCTCGGCCAAGTAGCGAGCCGGCTGGGTGTGCAGCAAGCTGATGTCGAGCTCTTGGCGCAAGGTGAGCTCGCGCTGCTCGGCGCTCCACAGTCCGCTCACCAAAAACACGGGCAAGGCGGCGAGCAGGGCCCACGCGCGCGGCAGTCGGGCGAAGCCCAAGGCGACGAGCACGAGGGGAGCGGCGAACAAGGGCGCGAAGTAGCGAGTCTCGTAGAAGGTGACGCCGGGATTCAGGGGCCGGCTCACGGCGATGGCCGCAAAGCAGGCGAGCCATGCGGCGATCCATGCCCAGGCCATGCGCCGACCGGCCCGGTGTTCGAAGCGCAGCGCGGCGAGCAGCGCCAGCACGCCACCGACCCCGACCACCCAAGGCTCGCGAGCGAGCACGCGCTCGCCGACGAAGCGCAGGTTTTGGCCCTCGCCCGCCGTCTTTACGTAGAAGGTGTTGGGCAAGGGGTGTCCGCTGACGCCCCAGCAGTAGGCGCACCAGGCCAGCATGGCGACGAGGGCCCCCGCAGCGATTCGCCACGCGGGGCGATGTCCCGCCCACATGCACGCGAGCGCGAACACGGCCGCGAAGACCAAAAGCTCGGGTCGGGCGAGCACGGCTGCCCCCGCCACGACGGCGGCCACCGACCACTGCTCCCGCA
>JAUIJR010000084.1 GCA_030431075.1 Polyangia bacterium
GTGTGCAGCTGGTTGCGCAAAGAGGCCGAGGCCAGCGGTGCTTTTTTTGCCGGGCGCGCCGAGGTCAGCGAGATCGAGATCCATCCCGATCGCGCCGTCGTCCGCAGCGGTCGCGGCCCCATCGACACCGAGCGCGTGATCAACTGCGCGGGCTTGTACGCCGACGACATCGCCGCGCTGGTCGGCCTGCGCCGACCGATCTTGCCTTGCCGCGGCGACTACTTTCGTCTGCGCCCCCGGCGGGCCTACCAGCGCTTGGTCTACCCCGCCGTGGCCGCGGATCCGGCCGGCTTGGGCGTGCACCTGACATTGGAGCTCGACGGCGGGCAAAAGCTCGGACCCGACGCCCAGTGGGTGCTGCGCAAAGACGACTTCGGCCCGCGCCCGGACAAAAGGGAGGCCTTTTTGGCCTCGGCCCGCGCGCTGCTCGGCCCCCACCTCGAAGCCGAGGATCTCGCCTACGACGGCTGCGGGATCCGGCCCAAGCGACACGGCCCCAACGAGCCCGGCGCCGACTTCGAGATCTTGGCCACCGAGCGCTGCGTGCATCTCTTGGGCATCGAGAGCCCGGGACTCACGGCCGCGATGGCCCTGGCCGAAGAGGTCGGCCGGCACTTGCGAGTGCCCGTCGACTGAGCGCGCCGCGTGCGGCTCAGGTGGAGAGCACCTGCACGAGCAGGGCCGAGATGTTGTCCTTGCCGCCGGCTTCGTTGGCCGCGTCGACCAAACGGGTCGCCACCGCGTCGAGACGCGAGGCGGGATCGGTCACCAAGGTGCGCACCTCTTCGTCGCTGAGCATGTCGGTCAAGCCGTCCGAGCACAGCAAGAACATGTCGCCCACGTGGCACTCGTCCGCGATCAGATCCACCTGCACCCGCTCGGCCAAGCCCAGCGCGCGCACGACGACGTTGGTGTGCGGGAAGTTTTGCACCTCTTCGCCACTCATCGCCTTCATGCGGCGGTAGTCGTTGAGCAGCGAGTGGTCTTCGGTCAGCTGGCGCATCACGCCGTCGCGGATCCGGTAGACCCGGCTATCGCCGACGTGGCCGATGTAGACGCGCTCTTGCGCGAAGTAGATGGCCTCGACCGTGCAGCCCATCCCCTTTTTGTCCGGGTCGGAGGCCGAGGTCTCGAAGATGCGCGAATTCGCCAACTTGATGGCGGTGGTCATCCGGTTGCGCTCGAGCTCCAAGCTCGGCAGCCGGAAGGGAAAAGTGTCCGGCTCGTATTGTCCCGAGTTGCCGTAATACTCGGCGATGGTCTCCACCGCGAGCGCGGAGGCGACATCGCCGGCGGCGTGACCGCCCATTCCATCGGCGACCACACCCAAGGCCATCTCGCTCGGGATGTGGATGGCGTCCTCGTTGTGTGAGCGAACGCGGCCGACATCGGTGTGCCCGGCGAAGCGGATCCGCTGACTCCCGGCCGTGAAGCTGATGGACATCGGAGCTACCGTAGCAGCCTCCCGGGCCGCGGTGCTAGGATTTGACGCCAATGACGCAGGCCGAAGCGAGCGGGCGCCGCACGATCGATCTCGATGAGATCGGCTTCGCTCGGCTCGTCTTCCAGCTCCTGCGCAAACGCTTCACGGGGCGCGCGCAAGTCGAGCAAGCGGGCGTGGGACCGCGACAGATCTGGTTGCGCGGTGGCATGCCGGTCTTCACCGACTGGGCAAGCGAAGCCGACGCGATCGGAGAGCTGCTGGTCTCGCGCCGCATCATCTCTGCGAGCACGCGCGACCAAGCCGTGCAGCGCGCCAAGTCCGAGTCGAAACCGACCGGGCAGGTGCTCATGGACATGGGGGCTTTGGATCCCCAAAAGCTCAGCACGGCCCTGCGCTTGCAGTGCGCCCAAAAGCTCACCCACGCCTTCGCCCTGCGCGCCGGCAGCGTCGAGCTGATCGCCGAAGACGAGCTCGACTTGCCCGACGAGATCAAAGGCCAAGTCAACGTGCTCGCCTTGGTGCACCGGGGGGTCGAAAAGCACTACGACATGGCCCGCATGTCGGCCGAGATGGGCGAGTCTTGGGTGGGGCCGGCCCGCGGCTCGAAGGCGCTGACCCGCTACCAAAGTCAGTTCGGCTTCGCCAAAGAGGCGGGGCCCGTGCTGCGCAAGTTGATGCAGGGCATCAAGCTCGGCCCCTTTCGCGAGGGCCACGGCCTGCCCGGCATGCAGATCGCCTTTTGCCTGTGGGCCTGCCAGATGCTGCGCATCGGTGACGCGGCGAGCCCGGCCGCGCGCGCCCAAAGTGGAGCGCGCCCCAAAGCACGCGAGGTCATCCAACCCGCCTCCGCGCCGCCCAAGGCCAAGGCCGAGCCCAAGCCCTCGCCGACCAACGCGCCCTTGCCTCCGCCGCCGGGGCTCGGCGCGGCGGCGGGCGACTCTCGGCCGCCCCCGCCACCTTCGCGCCCGGACCTCGACGGCCCTCCCCCGCCTCCGCTGCGAGGCGACTCGCTGCCGAAAGACTCCGACCCACCGATCGTCACGGCCGTGCCCCCGCCTTTGCCCCGCGGGCGCGCGGGAGGTAGCGCGGCGAGCGAGCGCACCCCGCCGGGGCCTTCGAGCAGCGGCGCCACGCGTTCACGGCCCCCGGTGCAATCGGATCCCAAAGTTCGCGCCGCCCTCGAAGCGGAGTTCGACGCCCTCGAGGCCAAGATCGCCGACGAAGCCAACGCCTTCGCGCTCTTCGGGCTCGAGCCCGGCAAGGTCGGACGCAAAGAGGTCCGCGCCGTGTGGGCCGACTTGTCCAAGCGCCTGCACCCGGACGCCCTCGAGTCCCAGGGCCTGTCGGATCTGCGGCCGCGGGCCGAGCGCTGCTTTGCGGCCATCTCCGAGGCCTACGGGATCTTGTCGAGCAAGGACGAGCGCGAAAAACTCGAGGCGGTCCTGCAGATGGGCGGCACGGGCAAAGTCGGCGAGGACGCGAGCCAGCTCGTCAAAAATGCCCTCGAGGCCGAGATGCTCATGCGCGAGGCCGAGCGACACGTGCGCGGGGGTCACTACGCGCGCGCCCTCGACGAGTACCGCCGCGCCAACAGCCTCAACCCCGAGATGCCGGAGATCCTCGCCGGCTTGGCCTACTGCGAGTTCGCCAATGGCGCGCACACAGGGGGACCGGCCGGCAAAGCCCTCGACATCCTCGAAGGCATCGTCAAAGAGAACGAGAAGCTGGCCGCCGCGCACTACTTCATCGGCATGGTCTGCGTGATGTCGCAGCAGAACACCAGCCGCGCCTTGCAGGCCTTCGATACCGCCTACGCTTTGAACCCGCGTTTGGTCGAAGCGCAGCGCCAGCTCAACGCCTTGCGCATCAAGCAGCGGCAAGCCGCGGGCGACAAGAAAAAGAAGAAGAAGGGCTTCGGCGGCATCTTCGGCCGCTGACGGGCCGCTGACGCTCAGCGCGTGGGGTAGGCACAACCGCGGATGCAGGTGCGGTTGTGTCGCTGGGCGGCGCCTTCGAGATCCGCCATGTCGAAGTCGTCTTTGAGCACCTGCAAGCCCGGATCCCAGTCGGCGTGCAGGTAGTGGCGCGCGGCCAGACCCATGATGTCGAAGTCGAAGTTCCCCGCGACGCGTCGCGCGTGCTCGCGCAAGGCGTAGACCCCGACCCGCTCGGAGCTCGCGGAGGCGACGAAGGTCGTCTGATTCCCCGCCTCCGACACGAAGGCGTAGCGCTGCGGGAAGACGACCTCCAAGGTCGTCCGGTCGTAGGGGTACATGCGCGTGAGATTGTGGAGGTTGGCCACCACCACGCCTTCGGGGCTGAGCTTGGCCAGCACCGCCTCGTAGAACTCGCGGGTCTTGAGGTGGTAGGGCACGAAGACGCCGCGAAAGGCGTCGAGCATGATCATGTCCCAGGGCTGCTCGGCCTTTTCGATGAACAAGCGCCCGTCGCCGACGTGGTTGCGATACTTCGGGTCGTCACTCGGAACGCCGAAGTACTTCTCGGCCAGGCGGACGACCTCGGGGTCGATGTCGACGGTGTCGATCTCGATGCCCGGAAAGCGCGAGAACAGGTAGTTCGAGATCTGGCCGCCACCGAGGCCCATCATCATCACGCGCTTGGGCGCGGGTTGAACCAAAAAGCCCGCCATCATCGTGCGCGAGTAGTCGAGGTCCAAGCTGGTGGGGTGCGCGGTGTCGAAGCGCGACTCGATGTAGCGCATGCCGTCGACCACGAAGTACATGGTCCGGACCGTTCCTTGCTCGGTCACCTGGATGTGGTTGAACTCCGAGTGGGCCTCTTCGAGCAGGCGCTCGGGTTGCTGCGCCCATGCCGCGCGCGCCGCCAAGCCCGTGGTCAAGGCGGCACCGCTCGCCTGCAAGAAGCTCCGTCGCGTCGGCCGTCGCTGCACGGGGGCACGCTACCAGCCCGCGCGCCACCCGTCTCGGGCGACAAAAATTTGGCGCCGCGTGCGACTCGCGGCAGCGTCGGCCCATGCATCCGCGCAGCGTCTCGATCATGCTGGCCTTCGCGGTCGCCTTCGGCGCCCTCGTGGTCGGCCATGGCCTGGTCGTCCCCTTGGCCCAAAGCCCGAGCGCGTTGGCCGACGCCAACTTGGCCCGGGCCTTGTGCGCGCCTTTGGCCGAACGGATCGGCAGCGTCGCCTTGGTGGCCTGCGCGCTGAGCTGGGCCGTCAGCTTGCGCGGCTGGCCGCGCGGGGCGCTCGACACCCTCGCCGGCTGCGCCCTCGTCTTGTGCGCCGTGGATCGCTTTTGGCTCTTGCCTCAGCTGCACGAAGCGGGGGCCGCGGTCGATCTCGTCACCCAGTCGCCGGCCGCCTCGATGGCCAGCTACGGACGCGCCCAGCTCCTGCACCAGCTCGCGGTCGCCAGCGCGGTCGTCTTCTTGTCCGCCCACGCCCTGGGGATCGCGCGTCTGACCGAGCGTGCGCGCGTGCGGGCCCTCGGCGAGGCGGCGGCCGAAGCGGCCAGCGAAGGCAAGGCTTCGCCCCACCCCTCGACCGAAAGCCCGGCCGGCTCCGGCCTCGGCGCGCTCAGCCCTTCCGCTTGAGCAGGCCCAAGGCGGCGATCAGCGGAACCCCGAGGCCGAACCAGATCCCCCAAAAGCGCGTGTCTGCGCTCGCCAGTTCGTCGTCGACTACGGCGGCGGCGGCATCGATCTCGCCGCTTTTGGCCGACAAGGCGGCGGCGACCGCCTCGGGATCTTGCGGCCCGTCCGCGACGCGACCGGGATCGGCGAGCACGCTCAGCTCCGAGCGCATCTGCTTCATCGCCTCGAACTTGCTTTGGACCTCGTCCCCCGACGCGGCCGACGCGGCCGCGAGGTAGGCGGGCAAGGCCGCGACCAAAAGGCCCAAGGCCCCCGCCGCCAGCCAGTTGCTCAGCGGATCCCACGCGAAGATGCCCCGCGGACGGGCGAGGTGTCCGGCCGGGGTCGGACCCGCGCTGCTCGGCGCCGAGATCCCCGTCGCTCCGCGTCGTTCGAGCGAGGGCAGCTCGGCATTGGGCGCGTTTTTTTGCGTGCGCGCCATGTCCCGCGCCGAGACGACCACGGCCCCGCCTTCGACGAGGGCCAAGTCCAAGCCGGGCGGGCCGACGGCCGCCTCCGGCAGATCTCCGTGGCCGCCGGGCGCCGCGTCGGCGTCACCCGAGCGAAGGCCCTCGTGCTCGACCGCCTCCAAGTTGGCGTCGGCGAAGCTGTTCTCGAACTGTGGCTCCAGCGCCGGGCCGTCGTCGCTCGGGCCGAGATCCTCGAGGGAGAGCGCGTTGAGATCGCCGAGCTTGTCGGCCATGGCCTTCATCGCGTCGTCGGTCGGCAAGCTCATCGCCGGCCATCTTAGCCCCCCCTTCCGGGACCTGGAAAGCCCAGCGCCGGCCACCGGCCGACGCCCGCCCGAGCATCCTGCGCCTTTTTTCGCGGCGATCCGGCGCATCTGTATGGTCCGGGTGATGGAGCGTAGCGCCCCGCGAGCTAGCCGAGTCTCCCCCCGCGCGCGGAGAGCCGGCGGCGCATGTGCCTTGGCCGCTGCGGCCATCGCGGGCTTGGCTCCGACGCACAGCCTCGCGGGCCCCGGCAGCACGGGTGTGCGCCACCTGGGCATGGGCGAGGCCTCGCGTGCCTCGGCCTATGGCGTCGACGGCGCGATGAACAACCCCTCCGCGATGGGGCTCACCGCCCAGTTCGCGATCATCCCCGCCTACCAGCTCTCCTTGCCGCAGGTGGGACACGGGATCTCCGCGTACGTGATGGACTCGCTCAACAACCCGCGCTTCTCGCTCGCGTTGGGCTACGAGTTCATGAAAGCGGGCCCCAAAGTCGGCTACGTCGACGCCGACGGCCAAGACGCCGAGTTCGAGCTCTCGCACTTCGGCCACGAGGTCGGCGCGGCTTTGAACGTCGCCGCGGTCCGCGGCTGGTGGTGGTTCGCCATCAAGCCCAAGTTCCAAGCGGCCAGCTTGCGCTACCTCGACGAAGAGGGCGCGGCCATCGACGCGATGCCGCGCCTGCGCTCCTTTGGCATGGACGTGGCCACGACCATCAGCTTCAAGGGCTGGGTCAACGTCGCCTTCGTCGCCTCGAACCTCGTCGGCAACAACACCCCCGCGTGGACCGAGGACGACCCCTTGACGATCGAGAACGTCGAGGAGATCCCGGACAGCTCGGCCGAAGCCTTGGATCTGCGCAAGGTCCGTCGCGTCGCCGATTACCCGCTGACCTTGGCCCACGGCCTGAGCATCCAGCCCCTGCGCAGCGCGGCCTTCAGTTTGAACTTCGACGGCGTGTGGGACCTGAGCTCCTACCGCAACCAAGACAAGGTCCGCACCGTCTTGTCGGGCGGCGCGGAGTTCGTGGTCAAGAACATGGTCCCCCTGCGCACCGGCGTGCGCTGGGACGGACGCGGCAAAGGCAGCGAGGACGACCGGCTCTATGTCCATGGCGGCGTCGGCTTCGTCAAAGTCCCCAAAGTCGGCGGCACCGGATTCGACGTCTCGGCCTCCTTTGCCCAGCAAGTTCAAAGCCGCGACGGCAGCCCGCTGGACACCAGCGTGGGCATCCAGATCGGGATCCGCTTCCATCCGGACCTGTGAGCTGCGGCCCCGCCGGGCGCGACTCGCGGCCGGGCCGAAACTTGTGGGAACCTTCGGGCATGCGCGCGGTCGTAGGGGAGGCCTTTAGGAGCCTGTGAATACGGCCAAGTCAGGGAGCCCCTCGATCGAGCCGGCGAGCGCCACCCAGCGCGAGCCGGCGCAGGAGATCGCGAAGGAAGGCGGCGACGCGGCCGAAGCCGATTCCGCGAGCGATTCCGCGGCCGAGCCCGACGACGGTGAGGACGAGGACGAGGACGAAGCCAAGGCGGCCGACGCCCACGCGGCGCAACGGATCCGGGATCGTCGCTTGGTCCGCCGCCTCAAGGCCGGTGACGAGCGGGCATTCCAAGAGCTGGTCGCCACCTACCAAGACCGCGTCTTCGGCTTGGTCTACCGCATGCTCGGCAACCGCCAAGAGGCCGAAGACGTCGCCCAAGAGGTCTTCATCTCGATCTACCGCGGCATCGGCAACTACCGCGGCGAGGGCAAGCTCTACACCTGGATGTATCGAATCGCGTCCAACACCTGCAAAAACCGCATCAAGTACCTCAAGGGCCGCAACTTCCACCGGGCCTCGGACATCGACGAGACCCCCTCGGCCCACCTCGCGGGCCAAGACGGCGGCCCCGTGCACAGCTTGCAGTCCCAAGTCCCCAACCCCGAAGCCCAGATCGAAGGCCACCGCCTCGAGTCCGCGATCCAGCGCGAGCTCAACAACCTCGACCCCGACCACCGCCTGGTGATCATCTTGCGCGACGTCCAGGGGCTGACCTACCAAGACATCATCGGCATCACCGGCTTGGCCGAAGGGACCTTGAAGTCCCGCCTTCACCGGGCCCGCATGGCCCTCAAAGAGCGATTGGAGGGCTACCTCGCATGAGCCGCCCCGCGCACCCCAAAACCCCGCGTCTGCGCCGCGTTTGGCGCTTCGACCGCACTTCCCTTGTCCCCCCTGGGGGGCAGACTTAGGATCTCGAGGCCCGATGCACGCCGAAGACATGCAAGGCGACGCGCGGATGAGCGCCTACCTCGACGGGGCATTGGACCCGGACGAGAGTGCTGCCTTCGAGGCCAGCTTGGAGACCGATCCCGACGGCCAAGCCGAGCTCGACGGCATGCGGCGCTTGCTCGGTGCCCTGGGCTCCTTGCCCGAGCCCGAGGTCCCCGAAGACTTCTACGAGCAGCTGCGCCGGCGCATGCGACACATGCCGACCCGGGTCGACGATCGCCTGCAGCACATGGTCGCGCTGCCCTTTCAGGTGCTGAGCATCGTCATCATCTTGGCCGCAGCTGCGATCTTCTTGATGGCCGAGCTCGACCGCGAACGCGAGGAGATCGACCGCGAGGCCCCCAAAGTGGAGTCGAGCGACGCGCCCGAGGCAGGCGACCCAAAGCTGGGCAGAGATCCAGTCTGAAAGCCTGCACCGCGACGCAAAATGGCGTCACTGTGGTAGAAGTCGCGGGACATGCCCCGAGAATTGACGGTGGTCGACGCCGGTTTGGGCAATCTCGCCAGCGTAGAGCGCGCACTCAATCAAGTGGGTGCCGCTGTTCACTTGACCAGTGATCCCGACGTCATCTTGGAGGCGCAGGCCCTCGTGGTGCCCGGGCAGGGGGCCTTTGGCCCGACGACGGACGAGCTCATTCAAGGCCCGGTCGGCCAAGCGATCCGCACGGTGATCGAGCGCGGAGATCCCTTCTTGGGGATCTGCATGGGCATGCAGCTGCTCTTCGAGCGCAGCGAAGAAGGCGGCGGCCACGTCGGCCTCGGCATTTTGCCCGGCCGTGTGCGCAAGTTCCCGGACATGGTCCGCGTCGAGGGCGAGCGCGCGCGTCGACTCAAGATCCCGCACTGCGGCTGGAACGAGACCCAGCCCGGCGGCGATCACTACTACTTCTTGCACTCCTACTACTGCGAGGCCGACGAGGCCACGGACGTGCTGTGGACCTCGACTTACGGGGACATCACCTTCGCGGCCGCGGTCCGTCGCAACAACGTCTTCGGCTGCCAGTTCCATCCGGAAAAGAGCCAGCACGCCGGCCTTCGCTTCTTGCGGGCCTTCGTGTTGGGGGGCCGCGGCGAATGATCCCCATCCCGGCGATCGATCTGCTCGAAGGACGCGCCGTGCGTCTGGCCGAGGGCGATCGCCAACGCGCGACCGTCTACGCCGAGCAGCCCGAGTCCCTGGTCGCCGACTTCGCCAAGGCCGGCGCGGCCCGTCTGCACGTGGTGGACCTCGACGGCGCCTTTGGTGAGGCGCGCCAGCTCGAGCTGCTGCGCCGGATTCATGCGGTCGCGGCGGCGCACAAACTCGCCATGCAAGTCGGCGGTGGTATCCGCAGCGAAGCCGCCGCGCGCGAGCTGCTCGACGCGGGCATCGACGCGGTGGTCATCGGCACCTTGGCCGTGCGCGAGCCCGAGGCGGTCGAGCGCTTGTGCGGCGACTACCCGGGCCGCGTCATCGTGGCCATCGACGCGCGCGCCGGCATGGTCGCCGTCGCCGGCTGGACCGAGCAGGCCACCATCAGCGCCCGCGAGCTCGCCTTGCGCGCTCAAGGCTGGGGCGCCCACGCTTTGTTGTTCACCGACGTCGCGCGCGACGGCATGCAAGTCGGCGCGGCCGTCGATGCCACCGCCGCTTTGCAACGCGAGCTGGAGATCCCCGTGATCGCCAGCGGCGGCGTCGGTTCGCTCGAAGATCTCGACGCCCTGCGCGACGCCGGGATCCAAATGGTCGTACTCGGCCGCGCCCTGTACGAGGGTAACTTCACGCTTTCGGAGGCCATCGCCAGATGTTGAAACGACGCATCATTCCCTGCCTCGACGTCAAAGACGGACGCATCGTCAAGGGCGTCCACTTCAAAGGCCTGCGCGACGCGGGCGATCCCGTCGAGGCCGCCCGCGCCTACGACCGCCAAGGCGCCGACGAGCTGTGCTTGTTGGACATCGCGGCCACCACCGAGGGACGACGCACCTTCTTGGACGTGGTGCGTCGGGTCGCGCCGCAGGTCTTCATCCCCCTGACCGTGGGCGGGGGCATCCGTCGCGAGAGCGACGTGCGTGCGCTGCTCGAGGCCGGGGCCGACAAGGTCTCGGTCAACAGCGCGGCCGTCTCCAACCCCAAACTGATCCGCCAGGTCGCCGACAAGTTCGGCAGCCAGGCCATCGTGGCCGCGGTCGACGTGCGCCGCATGCCCGATCACCCGCGCGACGCGGAGCCGGTCTACGAGGTCGTCGTCAACGGCGGCACGCGCGGCACCGGCGTCGACGCCCTGTTTTGGTGCGAAGAGGTCGCCAAGCTCGGCGCCGGCGAGATCCTTTTGACCTCGATGGACCGCGACGGCACCCGCGACGGCTACGACTTGTGGATCACCCGCAAGGTCGCGCGCGCGGTCTCGATCCCCGTGATCGCCAGCGGCGGCGTCGGCACCCTCGAGCATCTGCGCGAGGGTCTGGCCGACGGCGAAGGCGAAGCGGACGGCGCTCTGGCCGCCTCGATCTTTCACTTCGGCCTCTATACGATCGCCCAGGCCAAGCAGTACTTGGCCGCGCACGGGATCCCCGTTCGCCAAGTCTCTTCCCGCGCCGCCTGAGTCGGCGACGTGCCCCGGCTCCCGGGGTCAGCCCCGAGAAAGTCCACCTCCCCATGTCGGCCGAGCAACGCGCACAAGACCTGTGGGCTCGCCTCTCGCCGGACGCGCAGGGCCTGGTCGTCGCCGTGGTCATCGACCGCCGCGGCCGCGACCTTCGCATGGTCGGCTACATGAACCAGGAGGCTTTGGCGGCCACGCTCGAGCGCGGGCGCGTGGTCTTTTGGAGCCGCTCCAAACAGCGCTTGTGGGAGAAGGGCGAGAGTTCGGGGAACGTCCTCGAGCTGCGCGAGCTTCGGATCGACTGCGACGGGGATGCCCTCGCGTGTGTCGTCGATGCCCTGGGTCCGACCTGTCACACCGGCGCGCGCTCGTGTTTTTTCCGGCGTGACGAAGACGGCCAGCTTCGCTTCGACGAGGGGCCGCCGCCATTGGACCCGAACGCCGGCCCCTCGATCTTCGACGCCGTCTACGAGGTGATCGAAAGCCGCAAGCGCGGTGCGGGCGGCGACGAGGTCCAAAAAAAGTCCTACGTCCGCAGCTTGATGGACAAGGGGATCCCCAAGATCAACTCCAAGATCGCCGAAGAGGGGGCCGAGCTGTGCGCCGCCTTGTCGCGCGAGAGTGACGAGCGCGTCGCCAACGAAGCGGCCGACCTGATCTTCCACGCCTTGGTGGGCCTCAGTGCCCGCGGGGTCCCAATCGGCGCCGTGCAAGACGTCCTGCGCGCGCGCTTTGGCCAAAGCGGCCTCGAAGAGAAGGCCTCGCGCAGGGCCAAGGCCTCGCCGAGCGACGACGAGGTCTGATGACGAACTTGGGCCCCGCCGCGTGGATCGCCCTCGGCTACTTCGTCGCCGCGATCCCCGTCGGGCTGATCGTGGGCAAGCTGCGTGGCGTCGACTTGCGCGAGGTGGGCTCGGGCAACATCGGCACCACCAACGCCGTGCGCGCGCTCGGTCCCGTGCTCGGGGCCTTGGTCTTCTTGCTCGACTTGGCCAAGGCCGGCGCGCCTTTGTGGTTCGCCTCGCGCGATCCCAGCGTGGCCCAAGCCGCGCCCCTGGCCGGGGTCGAGGGCGGATGGCTGGCTCTGGTCGGCCTCGCCTGCGTGCTCGGCCACATCTACCCGATCTACTTGGGCTTTCGCGGCGGCAAGGGCGTCGCGTGTGCGCTGGGGATCTTGTTGGTGGTGCACTGGCCCACGACCCTGCTCGCCTTGCTGATCTACGCGCAGACGATCTGGCTGGTGCGCGTGTCGGCCGTCGCCTCGCTGACCGCCTTGAGCTCGGCTTTCGCCGCGATGTTCTTGGCTCAACGACCCTTGGCCGAGCTGATCTTGGTCGGCTTCATGACCGCGATCATTTGGTGGCGGCACCGAGAGAACCTGCGCGAGCTGCCGACCAAGCTCATCGAGGCGGGTCGGAAGCGTCAGCGAGGGCCGACGGATCCGGCAAACGAAGACCCGGCGTGAGCACGAGGCCCAGGGCCTGCGCGTCGCGACGCTCGAGGAGGGTGAAGAAGTCCTCGGGGCTGAGCGAAAGCTCGGCCGGCGCCTCCGCCATCTCGGCCTCGGCCGCTTGCGGCGGGAGCTCGAACTGGGCCGCGTCGGGCTCGAAGCCCGTCTGCACCTCGCTCGCCTCGATCTCGAAGGCCGCTCCGCGGATCGAAAGCGGCAAGCCCGTCTCTTCCCACAAGCACAAGCTCTGCCCCGCGACCTGCATCCGCAAACAGTCGATGTCGGCTTCGCGGGCGCGCTCTCCCGGTGCTTCGGCCCTCGCCTCGCGCAAGGCGGTGTGCCACGCATCGATCTCGCCCATCCACTTCGCCTGCTGCTCGGGCGTCGCCGCGAGATAGTGGGCGGCGATGTCGGCGAGGGGCAAAGGCGCACGCCGACCTGCGCTCTCGCCTTCGCGGGTCCACGAGAGTTCGGGCCGCATCACCGAGCGCCCCGTCAGACGCGTCGGCTCGCCCTCTTCGTTCGGCAAGCGCATCTCCCAGCGCTCGTCGCGGCGGCCGCCTTCGGCCAGGACCACGACCAGCTCACCTTCGCTGCCCGCGGGCCCCGACAAGGCGTAACGGATCCGTACGGCGCCTTCGGGGATCGGCGCGAGTCGGGCCAAAAAGGCCTCGGCCGTGCTCGGCAGGGGCAAAGGCTGCGCCGAGGCTTCGGCCGCGGCTGCCTCGCCCACCTCGGCATCGGCCGCCGGCGCCTCGGACTTGCCGCCACACGCGGCGACCGGACCCACCAGGCCCGCCACAACAACGAGGACCCGGGCGCTGCGCCTCACGTCTCGCCCCGCTGAATCCCGAGCAACTTCATCTTTCGATGCAGATGCGTCCTCTCGATCATCAGGGATTCGGCGGTGCGGGAGACGTTCCATCCGTTGTCGCGCAGGCGCTGCAAAATGTACGCGCGCTCGACCGCTTCACGAAAATCTTTGAGCGAAACCATCTGGGCGTCGCTGTTCTTGAGCAGATCCGTGAGCCAGGCGCCGGCCACCTGCTCGTCGTTGAGCGCGTCCGTGGGGTGACGGATCTCGACCGGGAGATCCTCGACGCCGAGATCCTCGTCGCTGAGCACGACCATGCGCTCGACGACGTTCTTGAGCTCGCGGACGTTGCCGGGCCAGTCGTACTGCTCGAGCAGCTCGAGGGCACGCGGCGCGATGCGCTTTTCGGCCAGACCGTTCTCTTTGCAGGAGATCCGGATGAAGTGGCGGCCCAGCACGGCGATGTCCCCTCGGCGCTCGCGCAGAGGCGGCACCTTCATGGGCACCACGTTCAGGCGAAAGTAGAGGTCCTCGCGGAACTCGCCGAGCTCGACTTGCTTTTGGAGATCGCGGTGCGTCGCCGCCAGCACTCGCGCGTCGATCTCGATCGACTCGCCTCCGCCGACACGCATGAGCTCGCCGCTTTGCAGCACGCGCAGCACCTTGGCTTGCGCGTCGAGATCCATGTCGCCGATCTCGTCGAGGAAGATCGTCCCGCCGTCGGCGACCTCGAACAGGCCGCGCTTGCGACGGGTGGCACCGGTAAAGGCACCGCGCTCGTGGCCGAAGAGCTCGGACTCGATCAGCTCGTGGGGGATGGCGGCGCAGTTGACCTTGACGAAGGGGCCGTCGCGCCGGGCGCTCGCATCGTGGATGGCGCGGGCGACCAGCTCCTTGCCCGTGCCCGACTCACCAGTGATCAGCACGCGGGTGCGGGTGGGGGCCACCTTGTGCACCATGGCCATCAGCTCGCGCATCGGGGCCGTCGTGGCCACGATCTCGCCGTGGACCCGCTCGCGGAGGTCCCGAAGCTGCCGCTCGGCCTTGGCCTGGCGCAGGGCGTTGCGCACACCCACGCGCACGCGGTCCGGCGACAAGGGCGTCTCGAAAAAGTCGAAGGCCCCCAGTCGGGTCGCTTGCACGGCGTCGGAGACCGTGGCGTGACCCGAGACCAAGATCACCGGCAAGGGCAGGCCGCCGACTTCGCGGCTGAGGGTCTCGAGGACTTCGAGGCCCGACTGCCCGGGCATCATGGCCTGCAAGATCAGCACGTCGGGCCGAGGCCGCTCGCCTTCGTCGGCGCCGAGCACCTCGGCCAGCGCCGATTCGCCATCGGCGGCCCGATGGACCTCGAAGCCTTCGTCCGCCAATAGGCACGCCAGCTCCTCGCCCACGCCATCGACCGGCGCGGCGATGAGGAGAGAACCGTGGACCCGGGCTTCTGGCGGGGTCCCGGAAGGTGCGTCTTTCGCGCCGCCGGCCACCTTTGGCCATCGTACCCGGCCCGCGTGCCGCCGCCTAGCGCCGACGGAGACCGAGATCACAGGGGCGTACGCGCGGTGAGCGTCGGCCCTCGGCACGCGCGAGGCCCCGGCAAAACTCACGTGCGTTCGCGCTCGCGCTCGCCCGCCAAGAGTTTGGGTCTGCGCGAGCTTTGTGCTCACCTGCCGCATGCGCCGCGTAGCTTGGAAGTGGTTGGGTGCAGGCACCGCCCGGCTCACAGTTTTGCTTACCCTTTCGACTTTGGGTGTCGGCTCTGCATGTGCGCCGCAGCTCAGCGAGTACCAGCTGGGCGTAGCGGCGCTCGAACAGGGCGACGACGAGCTGGCCGAGACCCACTTTGCCGCCGCCTTGGACGACGAGATCGATGGCTCGCGAGCCCGCCAGCAGCTCGACGAGATCTGGATGGCGCGCGCGCGTGAGCTCGAGAAGGAGTCGCCGGAGCGCGCGGCCGACGAGTACCGACGCCTGCTGATCCGCGATCCCGCCGCGCACCACGCCCGCATGCGCCTGGGTAGTTTGCTCGAGACCCGCGGTGACGTCGACGGCGCGATCTACGTCCTGACCCAAGGGCCACCTTGCGTGCAGTGCAAAGCCCAAGCCGCGGAACTTCAGGCGCGACGCGGCCGCGACAAGATGCGCGCCGGCGACTTCGTCTCCGCCTATGAGGACATGCGTCCCGCCGCCGAAAACGACCGCGACCCTTGGATCCAGCTCGACGCGGCCCAGTGCTTCACGGCCGGCGGCGCGGGTACGGCCGAAGAAGCCCTCGCGCACCTGAAGACCGCCTACAAAGAGCTGCGTGGCAACGCGAAGCTCAACACGCGCTGGGCCAGCTTGCGACGCGACTTCGTCCACGCCGCGAGTGCGCGTCAAAAGTGGCAGGCCGCGCGCGATGCTCTGGCCTTCGAAGATCCGCGCGCCGAGCTCGACGCGGCCACGCGTGCGGCCGAGACCTGGACTCTGACTCTGGACTTCGCCGAAGCGGAGCAAGCCGCCGGCAACGTCGACGACGGACTCGCGGTAGGCAAGGACCTGTGGCGCACGATGCAGCGCTCGGGACTTCCCGTGCCCGCGGCCCTTCGCGCCCGCGTTGCGATGCTCTACCTGGGCAAGCTCGCCAGCTTGAGCAACGCGGGTCAAAACGCAGCCGCCTTGGTGCTCGCCAAGGAGGCCAGCGACACGCACCCCGACA
>JAUIJR010000593.1 GCA_030431075.1 Polyangia bacterium
CCGGATCGAGGCCGACGCCAAAGCCGACATCTACGCGCTGGGCGTGATGTTCTACCTGCTGCTGACCTTACGCTTGCCCTTCGAGCATCACACTGAGGCGGGGGACATCCTCAACGCGCACCTCGGCGAGCTCCCGCGCCGCCCCTCCCGACTGCGCTCAGAGCTGGCCGGAACCCTCGAAGAACTCTTGGCGGGGATGCTGCTCAAAGAGGAGGACCTGCGCTGGGATGCACGCCGTTGCAGCCACGCCCTACGCCCGCCGGTCGCGGCCTCCGAGCCCGAGCAGATGGTGACCGGGGCTCGAGTGCTTTGCGTCGACGATGACGTGGATCTGTGTTGTTGGATCAAGGAGCTGCTCGAGGCCGTGTTGCCCGAGGCCGAGGTGCGCCTCGCTCACGACGGGCGAGACGCCCTCGAGGCCATCGATAGCTTCGAGCCGGATCTCGTCGTGACCGACCTGGCCATGCCCCGTCTCGACGGCATCGAGCTCACGGCCGTGCTGCGCGAGCGAAACGGGGCGCGCGACCTGCCGATCTTGGCCATGAGCGCGCACGGTGGACCCGAACAATGGGCCGAGCTGCGGGCGATGGGGGCGACGCGTTTGATGCTCAAGCCCCTCGACGCCGATGTCTTTGTCGACGACGTCGTGCGCGCCTTGAATCTACGCTTGCCGCCCAGCCCCTTTGCGGCGACCGGCGCGCCCCTCAGCCCGCGTACTTGACCGAGCAGCCGTAGGGCTGGGTCTCGTTGCGCGGGGGCGCTTCGCCGGCCAAGACGGCGTCGATGGCCTGGACCGCATAGGGGATCAGCGCATCGCCTTGGACATCGCCGCGTGGCGCGTTGTCGAGCCCACCGGCGTAGGCCAGCTTTTGATCGGGGCCGATGACGAAGATGTGCGGCGTGGTCTTGGCCCCGTATCGACGGCCGACTTCGCCGGACTCGTCCAAGAGCACGGGGTTTTTCATCGCGTAGTCGGCGACGCCTTTTTGGTTGGTGTCGGCGCCATGGCCTTGCTTGCCGGGCGCGCCCGAGTTGATCGACAGCCACACCACATCCTTGTCCATGTACTCGGCCGCCAGCGTGCGCAGGGGCCCACCCTCGCCGTGGGCGTACTTGACGAAGGGGCACTCGGGGTTGAACCACTCGAGGACGACGGTCTTGCCGGCCAAGGCCTCGAGCCGCACCGCGCGACCTTCGAGGTCTTTGAGTTCGAAGCTCGGCGCCTTCTCGCCAACTTTCGCCTCGACGCTCGGCGGCGCCGCGGGGGCCGGGTCGACCTTGGCCCGGGCGTCCTTCCCATCTTTGGCAGACTTGTTCTTGTCCTTCTTCTTGTTCTGGTCGGCCTTCTTTTTGGCCGCGCCCAGCTCGGCGTCGGGATCTTCGATCTGGGTCGGCGGATCGTCGACGGTGGGGCGGCATCCGGGGCCGGCGAAGGTGAGCAGGAGGGCAGCGGGGATCAGGAATTGACGCATCGTGGAGTCCTCGTCGGGTCAGGGTTGGGGCGGCCAAGGCACGGCGAGCTCGAAGGCCTGGGGGCCTTGCCCGCCCTCGAGCACAACGACGCCTTGCGGTCCGGCGGGGGTCAGCGCCCCGCCACGTCGCCAGCTGGCGCGCAGCGTGCGGTCGTCGATCTCGAAGCGCTCGAAGATCATCGGGTCGACCGCGTAGGGGAAAAAGTCCTTCACGGCGCGCTCATCGAAGCGAAGCTCGAGTTTGTCGCCTTGCCAGCTGTAGCTCATGCCGGCCTCGGGCAGGGGCGTGGGGACGCGCGCGCGCAACAACTCGATCTTGGGATCGATGGGCGCGTCGAGCTCGAGCTTCAGCTCGGCCTTTTGCTTGACGCAGCTGTCGGCGCAGGCGAGCCACGAGACCTGCACCGTCAGCGGCCCTGCGGCGGGCGCCGGCATCTCGGCGAAGAGCCAGGTGGCGTGCTCGTAGCCGAAGCTCTCGATCTCCCCCGGCGAGGTGAAGCGCTCGGGGGGGAGGTAGCCGAGCTCGAGGGCCTCGGCTCCCTCGACCTTCATCGTCGTCGGCAGTCCCGCGTCTCCGGGGTTCTTCCAGTAGATGTGCCAGCCCTCTTCGATCTCGAAGTGCGCGCCAAAGGCCAGCCGACCCTCGGCCGCGGAGGCGCGATGCAGCGAGACTTTGACGTCTGGCTTTCGAGCGCCGGCGTCCGAAGCGGTGGGCTCTGGCGCACCGGATTCGGCGGCGGGAGGCGGAGCTTCGCTAGGGGCGGGCGCCTCTGCCGAGGAACAACCCGCCACCCCCGTGGCCGAAGTGGCCGCCGCGAGGACGGCGAAGGCGAGGACGCGGCGCATGCGGGGGAATCTAGCAAAGGCGACCGGCGCCTTCACGCTAGGGCGTGGCCGCGTTGGTCTCGGGGCCCATGGTCAGCTCGAAGCGCGTGGCCAAGGACAAGCCCGGCTCGCCGCCGGCTTCGCCGGAGCCCGCTTCTCGCTCGAAGCCGACCTCGCCACGCAGCCCGGTGAGGCGCTGCATCAGACGCTCGATCGGGGAGCCGGCGACCGGCAAGGCGGGGTAGCTCGGGGCCAGCGCCGTACCGAACTCGGGATCGCTGGGGCCCAGCGGAGTGAGCGTCCAGTCCTGCTTGCCGGAGGCGGTGGTGGGGACGGCGCCGAAGTAGGCGCGGCCGAGCGCGGCGAAGGCCTCCGGATCGTTTTGGGTGCGCAGGTCGCCGCGCAAGAGGATCTCGGCCGCCTGGCGCGGGAGGGCCTGCGTCGAGTTGGCGCCGGCCTGCAAGCTCCAGGCGATGGCGGTCCACAGCGCGCGCCCCGGCTCGCTGGTGCCGGCGACCACGAACTGGGGCCCCGTTTTCGTGTCGCCGTCGAGGCCCT
>JAUIJR010000594.1 GCA_030431075.1 Polyangia bacterium
ACGCGCGCCAGCGTCGTCGCCATGCCTCGAACACGCGCGCACCATAGCCCGACTTTTGGAGCGGATCCCGGCCGGCGCGCAGAGCTGAGCTTTCGGGCGAGGACCACATTGCTACCGAAGCCGGCGCATGGAGGGTTGGCGTTCGCGCAGCTGCGCGCCAACCCCGTTGACGCACGCAGGCGTCGACGGCCGGCCGGTGGACGGGCCAGGCGCTCTCTTCGCGTCGCCAAGCACCCGAGATGACACGTGATGCGCCCCTTCATGCGTCGAGTGGAACTGCGCTTGCTCTGGAGAAAAGCGCGGCCCCGCCCCCGGGTGCCGACAGCGGAGACCCAACATGCACGCACAACACCATCGCCAATCATCTTTCTCATTCATCTTTGCGCGCGGCGTCGGCTTGAGCCTGGCCTTGCTGGTGACGGCGGGCTGCAACGAGCATCCCCTCGACGGCGTCGAAGCGGTCGGCAACTTGGAAGGCAAGTTCAACTTCGACTTCGAGCCCAAAAACCGCGTCGACATTCTCTTCGTCCTCGACAACTCGGGGTCGATGGGTGAGGAGCAGGCGAACCTGGCCGCGAACTTCGGGGCCTTCGTCGACAAGCTCGAGCTCGCCGGCGCCGACTACCGCCTGGCCGTCACCACCACCGACACGGGCAACGTCTGGTGTGGCAGCACCACCCCCGAACATGGCGCCTTGCAGGCCTCGAGTTGCCGCGAGCGCATCGAGCACTTCACCTCGCAAAACGGGACGGTCAACGTCGCCGACATCGCGTGCAACGATGTCTGTGGGCTGGACAGCCTGGGCCTGCGTCCGAGCGCGATCGAGGGGCAAGAGGGCAGCCAGGTGCGCCCGTGGATCCAAGCCGGCGGCCAAGAGAGCAACTTGCCCGAGGGCGTGGGCGCGACCGAGGCCTTCGCTTGCATGGCGCCGCAGGGCATCGACGGCTGCGGTTTCGAGTCCCCCCTCGAGGCGCTGCGCCTGGCCTTGGCCCGCACCCTCGAGCCCCAGGATCCGGCCTTTGGCTTCTTCCGCGACGACGCGATGCTCTCGGTGGTCATCGTCACCGACGAGGCCGACTGTTCGGCCACGCCCTTCGGCGCGAGCATCTTCGAGCAAGGCGGCGGCAAGACCTTTTGGGCCGATCCGGCCGACACCTTTCCGACCAGCGCGGTGTGCTGGAACGCGGGGGTGCGTTGCAGCGGCGACCCGGCCGACATGGACTGCCAAAGCGCGGACCTCGATCCCGACGGCACGCCGACCAGCGATCCCGAGCGCGCCTCTTTGCGCCCCGTGTCCGAGTACATCGAGGTCCTCCAGGCCTACGACGCGGGCAAGGTCGGCGGGCGCGGCGTGCACGTCGCCTTGCTCGGCGGCGTGCCCTCGGATCTGGCCGAGGTCGGGATCACCTACGCGGACTCCAACGACGCGCAGTTCCAGCACGACTACGGGATCGGGGCGGGCTGCTCGGGCAACGCCGGCGGCGCCAGCCAAACGGCGATCCCGCCCGTACGCTTGCGCGAGTTCGTCGAGGCCTTCGACGACACGCAGCTGTTCAGCGTGTGCGAGGAGGACTACACCAACACTCTCGAAGCGGTGGTCGACAGCATCGGGCCCGCCTTGCGCGGCGCGTGCGTGCCTCGCTGCTTGGAGGACACGGACCTCGTCACGCCCGGCGTTCAGCCCCTTTGCACGGTCAGCGAGACCTACGCCGACAAAGAGAGCGTCGAGCTGCCGGAATGTGAGCTCATCGCGGGGGCGCCGGAGGTTCCGGAGGGCGCCGACAGCTGCATCTTGATCCGCGGCGACATCGACGCGAGCACCCCCCAAGACTGGGACGACGCGTCGGTCTACTGCGACCCCAGCGAAGCGGTGAACACCGCCTTGGAGCTCTACCGGCGTGAAGGGACCGCGGCCCCCGCTGGAAGTCGACTCGTCGTGACCTGCAAAGCGGCCGTGCACGAAGAGGTCAGCTGTCCTCACGCCGGCTAGGTGGTGGTCTTCAGGGCCGAACTCTTCGGCCCTGCTCCGGGACCCTGCGCGCGCTGCCCGACGCGCGTCGGGTCCCGCTTTTTTTGCCCCAGCTCCCGTCTAGGGGCCCCTAGAAACGCTTTCTCGGGCGAATGGGGGGCCCCAAAGGCGCCAGGGATCGCGGCTTGACCGCACGGGCGCGGCAGCGCATAGGATCCCGCCCATGAAGCGTACCCTCAGCTCCACTCTCATCGCCGCCGCCTTCGTCGTCGCACCGGCGTGCAAAAAAGATGACGCCCAAGCCGACGGCGCCGCGAAGGAGAGCGCCGCCGCCGCGAGCGGAGCCGAGGGCGAGAAGGCCGAAGGCGGCGAGGCCGCCGAAGGTGGCGACACCAAGGAAGTCGCCAAGACGCCCACCGCCGGTGGTGGCAGCGGCAGCGACCCCATGAACGCGCTCGCGCTCGCCCCCGACAGCGCCATCATGGTCGGCACCGCCGACTTCTCGATCCTCTCGAAGGTCCCCGGCGTCGACGCCGGCGTGGCCGCCGCCATGATGCAGGACCCGGACAGCCGCGACGGTTACCAGGTCTTCTTGGCCTGCGGCTACCAGATCAGCATGCTCTCGCGGATCAGCTTCGCCGGCTCCGACGCCAAGGGCGGCCTGGTCATCATCGACGGCAAGGGTCTGTCCGAGCAGTCCAAGCTCCAGTGCCTCGCCGACAAGTCCAAAGAAAAAGAGGGCACGACCGTGACCTTCACCGACGGTGACGGCTACCGCGTCGGCACCTCGGACAAGGGCGACGGCGTGGTGATCGCCATCGGTGAGAACCGCCTCGTCATCACTGACGAGAAGTACCGCGCCGAGGTCGAAGGCCGCATCAA
>JAUIJR010000595.1 GCA_030431075.1 Polyangia bacterium
CGTCGCCCAGGCCCATCGCCTCGATGCCCCGCAAGCGCAGGTAGATGAAGCGCAAGAACCAGACCAGGCCGTAGCCGATCCCGCCGGCCAGCGCCGCCTCTTGCCAGGTCACGCCGAGCCAGGCGGGCTCATAGGCAGCGGCGCCCAGCCCGATGACGGCCAGCGGCAAGACTATCTCGTTGGGGATGATCCACCAGTCGAGGTCGGTGAAGGTGATGATCACCAAGCCAAAGCACAAAACGAAGTACAAGCCGAAGGCCGCGAGGCCATCGAGGCCGCCCCCGCCCATCAGTGGCTTGACCACGTAGGCCATGTACAAGGCGAAGCTGAGCACGCCCATGATCAGCTCGACCATCATGTAGCGTGGCGAGAAGCCGGTCTTGCAGTGGCGACAGCGCCCGCGCAAGAGCAGGTAGCTCAAGATCGGGATGTTGTCGTACCAGGCGATCGGCGTCTCGCAGCTGCCGCAGCGCGAGCCCGGCTTCACCACCGACAAGCCCGCCGGCAAGCGGTAGATCACGACGTTGGCGAAGCTCCCCCACAACGCCCCCCACACGAAGGCGGCGATGCGCATCTTCGGGTCGAGGAGGATCTCGATCCACACCGGGTCCACATACTCGGGGACCTGCGCGAAACTGGGGCTCAGCGCCACGTGGGAACAGCTTACGCGGGAGATCCTCGGGGGGCTAGCGCCCTCGCGCGTGTCATCGTGTCACCGCCCGAGCCGGCCCTTCGCACTGGCCCCGACGCTGCTATCCTCCGCGCGATGTCGGCCTCCCCTCGCGGCGCATCGGCGCGGCCACGCCCGTCTCGACTCGCCTTGCTCTTGGGCTTGGCGAGTGCGCTCGGGGCTTGTGGTGACGACCGGCCCAGCGACGCCGAGAAGCCCGCGACCTTGGAGTCTGCGAGCAAAGCCCCCGTCGAGGAGGAGGTCGCCGCGCGTTTGTCGAAAAGTCCGAGTGTCGCCACGCTGCTCGACATCTCGTCGAGCTCGCACCGCGCCTTGCGCGAGGCCTTGGGCCCCCATCACCTGCACTACACGGCGCATTTCGAGCTGAAGCCCGTGCAGCCGCTGGGGCGTCCCGCCAAGGTGGGCGAGCGCATCGAGACCGACTTGCAAGTCGACGACGAGCTCGAGCTCGTGTGGGCCGCGCCCGACGACGCCGGCTTGCACTTTTCGCTTCGCCAACAGAACAACCACGACGATCGACGCGAGCTGGTGGTCGACGGCGAGACCGCCTACACCCGCTTGTGGGAAGCCCCCTGGTACGAGCGCGAGCTCGACGGACAGCTGCACGAGCAGTGGCTCGACGACGCCATCCACGCCGTGCACGACATGCTCGAGTTTGCGGCGCCTGGCTTGGCCCTCGGCTTGCCCGAGGAGGTCGAGCTCGGGGGTCGCAAGGCCTACGCTTTCGCCTTGAGTCGCAGCGCCGAGACCGAGGTCGAGCTCGGTCGTGGCGGCGACGCGAGCTTGTGGCGCGCCGGCGCCAAGCTCGAGACCGTCGAGGGCCGGGTGGTCTTCGATGCCGCCACCGGGGCCGCGATCGACGCGAAGATCGAGCTGAGCTTCACCATGCGCGACGCGGCCGGGCGCGACATGCGGGGCCAAAGCCGGCTCGAGGCCAAGCTCGAAATGGGGCCCCAGAGCATCGTGGTGCCCGAAAGCGCGGGTCCCCTGCCCACGCGCGAGCGCTACGAGATCGAGCGCAAAAAGCTCCTCGACGGGCTTGCCGCGCTGTAGAAGCGGCGCTAAAAGACGCCCCTTCGACCCGGGGACCCGATGACCGCGCCCGCCAAGACCGTCCGATACAGCCGCGCCGACCTACCGCGCGAGCTCGACGCTGCCCTCGAGGCGGCGCTCGACGTGGGTGCGCGCGCCCCGACGGTGATGCAGGTGACGAAGGTCAGCGGCTACACCGACTGGGTCCTCATCGTCTCGGGTCGGGTGGAGCGCCAAGTCAAGGCGATCTGCATCGCGGTCGAAGATGCCTTGGCCAAGCTCGGCCGCAAGCCCCTGGGCACCGACGGGACCCAAGAGGGCTTGTGGGGCCTGCTCGACTACGACGACTTTTTGGTCCACGCCTTCTTCCACCCGGTGCGCATGCACTACGACCTCGAGTCGATGTGGTCGGACGCCCCGCGCGTCGAGCTCGGGCTCGAAGCCGAGATCATGGAGACCCGTGATCTCGAGAACCTCGACACGCCGACGGTGATGCCGGACTTCCGCGGCAACATGAGCTTCGGTGGCTTCGAAGACGAGTTCGACGACGACGAGGACTTCGACGACTACGAAGACGACGAAGAAGACGACCACGCGCCGACCGCTCCCGTGCGGCGCGCGAGCGCCAGCGACGATGGCGACGACGACCTCTTCGAGCGCGACGACAGCGACGAAGAAGAGTAGTCGAGTAGAAGAGTAGTCGAGTCGGCGATGCAGTTGCGGGTCCTCGCGGTCGGCAAGATCAAAGACCGCGCCCTCGCCTCGCTGATCGACGAGTTCCAAAAACGCAGCCGCAGCTTCTTGCCGATCGAGGTGCACGAGCTGCGCTCGATGGAGCAACTGCGCGGCCGCGTCGATCCGGCGAACTGGGTGGCCTGCGACGAACGCGGCGAGCAGCCCAGCAGCGAGGCGCTCGCCGGCTGGCTCGGCGACTGGCGGGACCGCGGAGTGCGCAGCGTGGACTTTGCGATCGGCGACGCCCACGGCTTTTCGGACGAGGACCGCAAGGCGGCCCAGCGCGTGCTCTCCTTGTCTGCGCTCACCTTTCCCCACCGCATCGCCCGCCTGGTGCTGGTCGAGCAGCTCTACCGCGCCGGCACCATCTTGGCCGGTCACCCCTACCA
>JAUIJR010000596.1 GCA_030431075.1 Polyangia bacterium
GCGGGAACTCGAGCTCCGGCTCGCGCAAGAGGGCCTCGCGCATGTCTCGGAGCTCACGCACGGCCTCGGCCAGCGCGTCGTGCACCAGGTACTGCTCCATGCGCTCGCGAAACAAGCTCGTGGCCAGCTCGCGCTGAGGGAGGCGCTCGAGCTGCGCCCAGCTGCAGCTCGGATCGGTGGCCACGCGCACGAAGGCCTCACGCTCCAGGGACTCGAAGGCTTCGATCTCGAAGCGGGCGCCTTGGCGGATGCCCTCGAGGATCCATGCGGCGGGCGAGAGCTCGCGGCTCGCCGGGACTTCGCGGGGCCAGAGTTTGGTCGTGGGTTCGCGAGGGGCCTCGTCGGAGCCCGTCGCTTCGCCCGGTGAGGGTGAGGGGGACGGTGAGGGGGCTTCGCCATCCGTCTGCCCGTCTTCGGGCTCGCGCACCACGAAGCGGACCTTCATCTTCGCCCAGCGCATGGCCAGCTCGTAGGCGGCTTGCACCCGCTTGAAGGACTCGGGGTCGCGGTCGGGACGAAAGCGGCGGATCAAGCGGGCGTGCGCGCGCTTGATGGTGCGCGTATCGGCCCCGGGATCGATGGCCAGCAAGACGAAGGGATCGTCGCTGTCGGGCAGCGGCGCGCCGTCCTCGCTCACCAGCGCTCTCCTTCGTCGAGGGACTCGCAAAGCTCGTGCAAGGCGGCGTAGGCGGCCTCGATCGCGTCGGGATCGCGATCGGCCAAGGCCCGCTCGAAGAGCTGGATGTGCGCCTCGAGCTCGCGTCGCTCGTCGGCGGGAATCTCCCCCCACAAAAGTTCGGCGCGCGCGAGGAGGTCTCGGTAGCGCGGGCGCTCGCCGGGCTCGCTGCGCAGGCTCGACATGCGCTCGCGGGCCCGCTCGAGTCGCTCGCCGGCCAGCTCCTCGCCGCTGCGCGAGAACACGGCCTCGAAGCGCTGCCCGGTGTCGATCACCTCGGCGCTCACGCCCAAGATGCCGTCGAGGTCGAAGGTGAAGGTGACGTCGACGGACTGCCCGGCCGGACCGCGCGGGATGCCGCTGACCTCCACCTCGCCGAGTTTGACGTTGTCGCGCACGCGGCGGGCCTCGCCTTCGTAGACGACCAAGGTGATCTGCGTCTGGTTGCGCTCGAGGGTGCTGTAGCGCTCGGTGCGAGCGGTGGGGATGACGGTGTTGCGGTGGATGATCGGCGAGAAGTAGCCGCTCACGTGGCGTCCGCCGATGTCCCGTGTGACCTCGACGCCCAGCGAGTGCGAGGCGACGTCGGTGACGACCATGTCGTCGATGGCCGTGTCCCTGGCGATCAAGGCGGCTTGCAAGGCGGCCCCGCGGGCGACCACGCGATCGGGCTCGGTGTCGATCAGCGGCGCGCGCCCAAAGAGCGACTCGACAAAGGCCGCCACCGCCGGCATGCGGGTCGCGCCGCCGACCAAGATCACCTCGTCGAGGTCTTCGGCCGTGATCTCGGCGCCGCGCAAGGCGGCCCGGCAAGGCCCGACCATGCGATCGAAAAGCGGCTTGTAGGCGCGCTCGGCTTGCTCGCGGCTGATCTCGATGGCCGTGGCGCGCTCGGGCCCACCTTCGAAAGCGGGGACCTCGATGTGCGCGCGGGGCCAGCGAGCGAGCTTGCGCTTGAGCAGCTCGCAGCGCCGATGCAGGGTCAAGGCCAGCTCCGGCTGGCCGAGCAGCTGGGCCCGCGTGGCGTCGACCTGGGCGAGCACCATGTCGACCAAGGCGGCCGTGAAGTCCTCACCGCCCAGCGAGGACTCGCCGGCCACGGAGCGCACCTGCAAGGTCCCCTCGAAGAGCTCCATGACGCACACGTCGAAGGTGCCGCCCCCGAGATCGAAGACGAGAAACTGGCTCTCGTCGGTCTTGGCGTGCAGCCCGTAGGCCAAGGCGGCCGCCGTCGGCTCGTTCAAGATGCGCTCGACCGTGAAGCCGGCCAGTCGCGCGGCGGCTCGGGTGGCCGCCCGCTGCGCCTCGGAGAAATAGGCGGGCACGGTGACGACGCAACGATCGACACGCGTGCCCAGCCAACGCTCGGCATCGGCGCGCAGGGTGTCGAGCACATAGGCGCTGAGCTCGACGGGGGTGAAGCGCCGCTCCCCGATCGGCAGCTCGTCGTCGCGCCCCATCAAGCGCTTGAAGTTGAAGGCCCCGCAGCTCGGCGTGGCCGCGAGCAAGTCTTTGGCCGTGCGCCCGACCACGGTCGACCCGCTGCGCCCGTCGACGGCGACGGCCGAAGGCGTGAGCAGCTCGCCGAGCGCGTTGGGGATGAGCTCGATGCTGGCGCCTTGCACGATGGCGGCGGCGCTCATGGTGGTGCCGAGGTCGATGCCGATGATGACGGACTCGGTTCCTGACTCGCGTTCCTTCACGTCGACCTCGGCCCTCGAGCGCCCCGGTGGGGCAGGTCTCGTGGCCGTGTCCATGGTCCGGCGAAGGCGCGGTCATGTAAAGCGGGGGCCGGTGCGCGGCACGGGGGGCAGCCCAAAGCGGCCGTCGTGCACCGCCGACGCGGGGCGGGGCCGCCTTGCCAAGGCGATCGCCGCGTGACAGTGTCCGCGCCGTGAAGAAAGCCAATCGCTTTGAGCGTGCGCTGTTGACCGTCAACCCCGGCGGCTACGGCTTCGCGCGCCGTTTGGAAGGCGAGGGCTCGGTGTTCATTCCCCCGGGCGCCTTTGCGGGCGCCATCGATGGCGACGAGGTGGAGATCAGCGCGCGGCCCAGCGAAAAGGGCGAGGAGGGACGCGTCGAAGGCATCCTCAAGCGCGGCCGTACGCGCCTGGTCGGCATCCTGCAAAAGGCCACCGCCAAGAAGTTCTCGCTCGAGCTCGATGACC
>JAUIJR010000597.1 GCA_030431075.1 Polyangia bacterium
GCGAGCTCACCAACCCCGTCGACGGGGTTGGTGAGCTCGCGGAAGGCATGCTGGCACCAGGCGCCGTGGCTTTGGCGGACGATGCCGCACAGCTCGACGCGGCGCGTGGCGAGGTCGATGACGATGAGTACTTGGTAGCGGACCAGGCCGAACGCGGTCAGGACTTCGACGTTGAAGAAGTCGCCCGCGGCGATGTGTCCCCAGTGGGCTTTGAGAAAGGGGCGCCAGCGGTCACGGCGCTGTGGCGATGGATCGATGCCGCGGGAGCGAAGCACGTTGCGGACCGACGTCGGCGAGACCTTGAAGCCAAGCTTGTGAAGCTCGTCGCTGATGCGTTGGACGCCGAAGTGCGCCTGGCGGCTCGCCATCTCGACGATCAACATCACGACTTCGTCCGGCAGGGACGGGCGGCCGCGGCGGTGCGGCGTTTTCGACGTGTCCCGTGTAGGGACTCATCCCGCCGGACTCGGATCAATGGGCTACTTCAGGTGCCACGACACCAGCAGACCCCCGCCCCCCTCACGGCACCGGCACCGACAACAACGCGTAGTGGGCGTTCTCGTAGTGCAGCTCGAATTTCCCGTGCAGGTCCGGCGGGAAGTAGTTCTCGGCGCGCTTGGCGTGGGCGGCCGTCGTGACGATCCATAGGGTTCGGCCTTGGCCGCGGTGTTCGTCGACGAACTTGGCGGTCTGCTCGCGCTTGGGTTCGGTGAGGACCCAGATGTGGCGCTTCGAGAAGAAGGTCTCGCCGCGGTAGTAGAACCACCAGCTCATCACCGGGTCTTCGGGGCCCCGGTTGTCGTAGAGCACGCGGAACAAGTTGCGCTGCGACCAGTGCTCCGACGCCTCGGGGATGTAGCGGGCGAAGATCCAGCCCGTGAGCAGCACGCTCGACAGCAGCATCCCGGCCACGGCCGCGCGCCCGCGGCGGAACACCCAGGCCAGCAGTCCGAGGGCGAAGGGCAGACACAGCCAGACCGTGATGTTCGTGCGCGGGGCACCGTCCGTCCACATCGCCGTGTAGAGGTAGGTCGTCAAGTGCGCCAGCCAGGCCGGCTCGAGCACCCAGACTTGGAGCACCAAAACGCCGGCGGCCACGGCCAGGCCCCACGCCAGCAGGCGGCCGGTTCGGCTCGGGCCTGCGCTTTCGTCAGGAGATTGGGGCGATTCGCCGAGTACGCGGTCGAGCCACAAGCCGGTGGCGATGGCCAGAGGGGGCAAGACCGGCGCGAGGTAGTGGTAGTACTTCGTGACGCTGTAGCTGATCACGCCGAAGGTCACGGCGAACCACAAAAAGACGAAGCGCCACAGGCGGGTCGCCGTCGAGGGCAGGGTCGTCGCGCCGCGACGAAAGCGTTGAAGCGCCACCCAGACCACGACGGGCAGCACGCAGGACCAAGGCAGCGCGGCCAGGCCCAAGGTGCGCAGGTAGTAGACGAAGCCGCCGACCGCCTGGTCTTGCTCGCCCGACACGAAGCGGGTCAGGTTGTTGTCGATCAGCAGCTCTTGGACCCACACGTCTTCGCGAAACAGGGCCATCGCGTGGTGCCAGGGGAAGCAGGCCGTCACGAAGATCACCACCCCCAAGGGCAGCTGTGAGCGCAAGAGGCGGTCCCAACGGCCCGTCACCAGCAGGTGCGTCGCGATCAGGGCGCCGATGATCCCCGGGCCGAGCAGGCCCTTGCCCATCAGGGCCAAGCCGGCCGCGAGGTAGACCACCCCCATCCAGATCTGCGCGCGTGTGCGCCAGCGCCAAGCCGCGACCAAGACCACGAGCGAGGTCGCCCAGTAGATCATCAGGTGGCGGCCGACTTGGGCCAGGTCGTCGACGCCGGGGATCGTGGGGCGCTTCGACCAGGTGCCCACGCGCGCGATGGTGTGCGCGTCCCAAACGTGGGCTTGGAGCACGACGACCGGCACCATCGCGAAGAGCACGAAGGCGGCCACGAAGACCCACCACACTCGATCGCTGGGGATCGAAAGGGGGCCGAGGCGACGGCGTGTGATCCGGCGGTCCGGGCCCTCGTGGGCCAATATCCACGCGCCCATGGCCAGCGCCACCGGGCCCACGAAGTAGATGTCGGTGATCGCCTGGCGGCCGACGATGGCCAGCTGCGGTGTCGTCGCCATCACCAGCGCGACCAACAAGGCCGCGCGCGGCGAGACCAAGCGCCAGACCACATAGGCCCAAAAGGCGATCATCGCCCAGCTCGCAAGCAGGCCCGGCAAGCGCAAGGCCAGCTCGGGCAGGTAGGGCTGGACCATCTCGCCGGGGTCGGGCCCCGTGCCCAGGCCGAAGAGGCGCAAGCTCACCGCCATGCACCAAAAGGGCATCGCGTGCTTCGAGGCGAAGGACTGCTCTTTTTTGCCGTCGGGTCCAAAGCCGGGGCGCCACCACAAGTCCATGGGGTCGTCGCGGCTCAAGATGCTGCGGGCGACCTCGCCGTAGTGGGTCTCCCATGGGTCCCAGGGTCCGGAGGCGAAGATGCCTTGCAGTTGCAAGAGCACGATCAGGCCCGCGACGAGCAGGGCCCAAAGCCGCCAGTTGCTCCGCCCATCGCTGCGCCCGCGGGGCGTCGCGGCGCCGCCTGGCTTGAAAAGGCTCGACAAGGCGTGAAACGATACCCCGCCCCACGGGGGCGCCCAAGACCCCGCCGAGGGCCTCGACGCCCGGCCCGCCATGAACCCCTCCGACCCCGCTGCGCCCTGGACCCGCGCCGATCCCCCGAGCGAAGCCGAGGCCCGCGCCTTGGGTGAGTCGCTCCATCGCGCGCATGTGCACGCCGCCTCCCAGCGGATCGCCGGCCGGGTCCGCCGCACGCCCGCCTTGCGCCT
>JAUIJR010000085.1 GCA_030431075.1 Polyangia bacterium
ACCCCTTCGATGAACTCGGCGCCGACGCGAACGGCGAGCATGCTGGCGGCCGGCCCGTCTTGAACGTCGACGCTGCAGCTTCGCAGCGCATCCACGATGCCCTCGATGGCCTCGTTCAAGCCGGCGCCCTCGGTGGCCGCGAACCAACTCCCCTCGCCCCCGGCGGCGGCGATGGTGTCCAGCCCGGTGGCGGTACTCGTGTCGACGTCGATACCGACGACGAAGGTCTCGATGCCCTCGTCGAGACGCAGAGCCCCGACGCGACTGGCGATGGTCTGCACCCCCTCGAAGGCACCGCAGGACGCCGAGGTGCCGCCGTCGGCCACCAACAAGAGCACGCGCGGCCGCGCGTCGTCGGCGGCCAAGAGCGCCTGCGCGGCCACGTCGAGCCCGGCCCCCATCGGGGTGGATCCGCGCCCCATCGAGCTCGGCTGCGGAATGGCGCTCATGATCTGCGCGCCGGCCCCCACGCCCAGGTCCGCCTCGAGCTCTTCGCTGGTCCAACACGCATAGATGCCTTCGGTGTCGCTGATCTGCGTCGGGAAGATCTTCACCCCGAACTCGACCTCGTCGTCGAAGCGCTCGAGGGTCTTGCGTACGACCTCGTGCAAGACGGCCCAACGCGTCGACCACAGCCCATCGCCATCCTCCATCCCGATCCCCATCGAACCCGAATGGTCGAGCACCATCATCAACTGCGGCCGCACGGGCTCCCAGTCGAAGACCAGATCGAGGCAGGTGCCGCCCTCCCCACCCGCTTCGCCGGCGTCGTCGCCACTTTCGAAGCTGGGCAGATCCGGAACGAGCACGCTGCCCTCGTCCGAGCTGGCCTCGCCGGTCTCGCCGAGACCCGCGTCACCTTCCCAACCCGCCGGCAGCCCCTCGTCGTTGGGCCACAAAAGATCTTCGGACCCATCCGCGCAAGCCGAAAGGCCCACCGCACAAAGTCCGAAACCGATGAAAAACTTGGAAGTCCGTCGCATGCCCCCCGCCATTGCGAAGGCGGTGCCGATGCGAGCGAGACGCCTCGATCATGCACTTGGCCGCACGAAGCGACCCCACGAGGGACCGCAGGCCGGCCACCGGCCCGTGGACGGGACGGGGCAGCGCCGGGCTAGTCCCGCCGCCGTCGTACCAGCGCCAGCAAGGCCAGCGCGGCCAGTGGGCCCGCTCCGCTCGGCGCGACCACGCTGCAGCCCTTCTTATCGCTCGGCGGGGGGGCTTCGGCGCTCTTGCAGCCGAGGGTTTCGATGCGGTTGAGGAGTTGTTCGGCGTCGCGTTGGAGCTCGGCGTGTTTTTCGGCGTCGCCGTAGCGCATGAAGTGGCCGAGGTACTCTTCGGCTTTGTTGCAGCGGCGCGCTTCGAAGGCCGCCTTGCCGACCTTGTAGGCGAAGCCGACTTTCTCGGGCACCAAGAAGTAGGCATCCTCGTAGGGCTCGACCGCTTCGGCCCACTTTTCTTCGGCCGCGAGGCCCTCGGCTTGCTCGTAGAGTCCGCGGGCCTTTTCGGTCGCCTCGTCGCGGTTCAAGGTCGCGCACTGGCTCGCGCCGATCTGGCCGAGGATCGCCTCGGCGCGGGCGCGGCCGTCTTTGTCGTCCGCGTCGGACTTCAGGTAGGCCTCGAGCCAGCGCTGGGCACGGCCACAGTCGCCGGCCTCCATCGCCGCCGCCCCGGATCGTAGCTGCCACTGTGACTGCGCTGGCGCCTGCTCGTAGGCGCGGCCCCAGATCCACGAGGCCTCGCGCCACTCGCCGGCCGCCTCCGCCGCCTCCGCCTCGATCGCGCGCGGATCCTCGGGCCCGCGGGCGTGGGCCACCGAAAGCGGCGCCGCCACGCCGGCGGCCAAAGCGAGGGTCAGCACGGCCAGGCGAGAACGAAGCGATGGAGGCACGGGCTACTCTACCAAAGGGTGGGTGGGGCACGCGGCCGCAGGCCTTGCCCGCCGTGGGCTTTGCGCCGAGCATGGGGCATGGCCGGGGAGCGACTTCACATTCGAGATCCGCGCAACGCGATCCGGATCGGAGCCGACACCTACTTCTTTGCCGACCTCTACTACCGGGTGCTGCGCGCCGCATGGTGGAAGGTCTTGCTCTTCTTCTTGGTGGCCTACCTCGCCGCCAACACCCTCTTTGGGGCCATCTACGCCAGCTGCGGGGACTGCGTCGACGGTGTCCGCCCCGGCAACTTTGCCGACGCCTTTTTCTTTTCGGTACAGACGATCTCGACCATCGGCTACGGGCACCTCTTTCCCCGCACCGAGTTCGCCGAGGCCATCGTCACCGTCGAGTCGATCGTCGGACTGATGGGCTTCGCCGTCGTCACCGGCATCGTCTTTTCGAAGTTCGCCTTGTCGAACGCGCGGGTGATGTTTAGCCGGCCGATCCTCATCACCCGCTACGGCGGAGGCCCGGCCCTCCTGTTTCGGATCGCCAACGCGCGCGGCAACGACATCGTCGAGGCGAGCTTGCGGATCTCGGTGCTCTTGCCGCATACCACCGTCGAGGGCGAGCACATGCGTCGGCTGCACGACCTGGACTTGCGACGCAGCACTTCGCCGATGTTCTCACTGAGCTGGCTGATCGTGCACGAGATCGATCCGAGCAGCCCATTGTGGGGCATGAGCCGCGAGGCGCTGCTCGAGCTGGAGCCCGTCTTCATCGTCTCGATGACGGGACTCGACGGCACGCTCAACGACAACGTGCACGCGCGACACCTCTACCGTCACGAGGACATCCTCTTCGATCGCGTCTTCGAAGATGTCGTCAGCAACGACGAGGACGGTCGCCTCGTGCTCGACCTGCGCAAGTTCCACGCGACCCGGGCCCCGCGGATCGATGCGGCGCCCGTGGTGCTGGGACCCGAGCCCACGCAACCCGAGGCGTTGGCGGACGCCCGCGACTAAAAACGGCCCTGCAAACTCAAGCCGCCGCCGTGGGGGCCGAAGTTGGGGCTGAGGCTCACCGGCGAGAGCATGCGGTAGCGGTTGAAGCTCTTGCGGTAGGCGAGCCCGTAGCCGATCAAGGAGCCGCCCGCGGTCATGGCCGCGAGGCCGAAGTTGAAGCCCCAGGTCGTCGCGTTGACGCTGCAGGTCAAGCGCGGGCTCTCGGCGCATGAGCGCACCGCGACAACGGGTGACACGATCCAGCTCAAGGCGCCCGCCGCGATGAGCCCGGCGCCGCTCCAAACGAAGGCGTTGGTCTTGCGGCCCTGGTTCGTCCCGTAGCCGCGAAAGAAGTGGTCTTGGAAGGCTTGGTGGCGGCCGTGAAAGGTGGCGCCGGCGATCACCCACGGCGCGCCGACGAACTCGGGGATCCCCGAAAAGAACAAGAGCACCGCGCCGCCGGCGAAGCCCGCGCCGCAGCTGACGGCCGAGAGGTAATCACCGTCTTGCACGGACTCGGCCGGCGTGTCGGCACAGCGTCGGGTGATGACGCGCCAGCCCGCGAACTGGCCCAAAAAGCCGATGCCGTAGACCACGCCCCCGGCGATCATCATCTTCTTTCCGCTCGGCGGGGCGAGGGCCTGGCTCAAGGGGATGAGGTCGGCGCTTTGCGCATCGAGCAAGTTCTTGGCTTCGGCGCCGGACTTATCGGTGTACTCGGGGCCTTCGGCGTCGGGTTGCACAGCCGCGGGGGGTTGCACAGCCGCGGGGGGTTGCACAGCCGCGGGGGGTGCGTCGACCCTGGGCGGCGGAGCTTCGGCTGCGCCCGTCGCCGGGTCGGCGTAGACCTCCTCGAGACCAAAGGGGTCCTCGTTCGAAGGCGCCGTCGGGTCGTCGCTCGCCGACTCGGGCGGCGCGGCCGAAGCCGAAGGCACGAGGGGGGCCAGGGCCAAGGCGAGGCTGGCCGCGGCGACGAGAAGGGAGCGGGCGCGCACGGGCGGAGGATAGCGCGGGTGCACCCGCGAAAGTGTCGACGCGCAAGCTCAGGCCGGCAGGGCCTCGGCCGGGCTGTCTTCGACCGCCCGCTCGCCCGAGACGCCGCCCGAGACGATGAAGGTCATGACGTCGGAGCTCGCCGCCTCGAGGATGGTGACATCGTCCCGCGGCACCAACATGACCTGGCCCGCGAAGTTGTAGCTTTGCGGGAAGTAGACGGCGACGTGATCGGCCATCCCGAACTCGGCCATGTCGGTGCGGGTGATGAAGCCCAGGATCTTGGCTTGGCCGGCGATGCGCACCGCCACCGGGGCCTCGAACTTTTTGGCGTCCCCGACGAAAGCCGAGATTAGATCTCGCAGGCTCGAGTAGATCAGTTTGACCAGCGGCAGGCGCTCGAAGAGGCGCTCAACCCCGCGAAAGAACCAACGCGCGACCACGTTCGAGGCCAAGGCGCCGACGACCACCATCGACAAGAAGATCAGCAAGACGCCGGCTCCGCGAAAGGAGGCCATCGACTCGGGCCAGGGGACCAGGCCGTCGAGCCACGAAAAGAGGCGCACCAGGATGTAGAGGGTCGTCACCACGGGGACGACCACCAACAGGCCGCGGAAGAAGGATCGAAGCAAAAAGCGCACGGGGACCTCGCGCGCAGTGTAGCCGCGCCGCGGGGTGCGCGGGCGCCAACTCCCCCGATCTGCGCGGTGGGCCTGCGGTATATTTCGCCGCCCTCGGGCGCTCTCGCGTCGACCCCATGTCCGCTCAAAACCGCACCCAAGAGATCCTCAGCCCCATCGACGGGCAGGTCGCCTTTCGCTTCGACTTCCTCGACGAGGTGCAGGCCCACGCCGCCATCGAGCGGGCCGAGCTCGCGCAGCGCAACTGGGCCGTGCAGACCGTCGCCGATCGCGTGGCCGTGGTGCGGCGCTTTTTGGAAGGCTACGCCCGCGATCTCGACGCCAACGCCGAAGCCATCACCCGCATGATGGGCAAGCCCTTGGCCCAAGCGCGCGGCGAGTTCGAGGGAACCTTGCGCGAGCGCACCGGCTACTTGTGCGAGATCGCGGAGGCCGCGTTGGCCGACGAAGTCTTGCCCAAAAAGGACGGCCTGACTCGCTTCGTACGTCGCGAGCCCGTCGGGGTCGTGCTCGACATCGCGGCGTGGAACTACCCGCTGGCCGTCGCGGTGAACGTGGTCGTGCCCGCGGTCTTGGCCGGCAACGCCGTGCTCATCAAGCACGCCCCCCAAACGGCCTTGGTCGCCGCGCAGTTCGAGGCCGCCTTCGAGTTCGCGGGGGCCCCGGCCGGCTTGGTCCAAAGCTTCATGGTCGACCACGACCAAGTCGCGCGCCTGCTGGCCGAGCGACGCTTTGGCTACACGAGCTTCACCGGATCGGTCGCGGGCGGGCACGCCGTCTCGGCCGCCGTCGCCCACAACAACTTCATCGGTACGGGCTTCGAGCTCGGCGGCAAAGACCCCGCCTTGGTCCTCGAGGACTGCGACTTCGACTTTACGGTCGAGAACCTGGTCGACGGCGCTTTTTACAACGCGGGCCAAAGCTGCTGCGCCATCGAGCGCATCTACGTGATGCGACCGCTCTTCGATCGCTTCGTCGAGGCCTACGTCGGCGCCGTGAAGAACTACCGCTTGGGCAGCCCCCTCGAGGCCGAGACCAACTTGGGCCCCGTGGTGAACGCCGCTTCCGCGGCGCGCGTCCGCGATCAAGTCGAGGCAGCCTTGGCGGCCGGGGCCCGGCGCGCGCTGGATCCCGGCCACTTCGCGGTCCCCGATCTCTCCGACTGCTACCTGGCGCCCGAGGTCCTCGTCGAGGTGCCGCGCGATCAAGCGCTCATCCGCGAGGAGACCTTTGGCCCGGCCATCGCCATCAACCCCATCGACGCCATCGAAGAGGGGGTCATGGAGATGAACGACTCGCGCTACGGGCTCACCGCCTCGGTGTGGACCACCAACCTCGAGCGCGCCGAGCACCTGGCCACGCAGATCGAGGCGGGCACGGTCTTCGCCAACCGCTGCGACTACCTCGACCCGGCCATGCCCTGGACGGGCGTCAAAGACTCCGGCTGCGGCGTCTCCTTGAGTCGCCACGGTTTTGCGGCGCTGACCCGCCCCAAGAACTTCCACCTGCGCGCCCGCTGACGCGCCCCCTCACCCCGCTACACCGCCATGAAGATCGACAGCCTCGAAGCCCTCGAAGACCTCCTCGAAGCCGAGCACATTCGGCACTTCAAGATCGGTGTCTTCGACATCGACGGTGTCTTTCGCGGCAAGTACGTCAACCGAGAGAAGTTCATGTCGGCGGCGACCGGTGGCTTCGGCTTTTGCGACGTGGTCCTCGGCTGGGACGTCGAAGACCGCCTCTACGACGAACCCACGGTCTCGGGCTGGCACACCGGCTACCGCGACGCGCCCGTCGAGCTCGACTTGTCGACCACGCGCATGCTGCCCTTCGAGCCCGACACCCTCTTGATGATCGGGGGCTTCGCCGGAGATTACGCGCCCGTGTGTCCACGGGGCGTGCTGCGGCGGGTGCTCGAGCGCGCGGCCGCCCGCGGGCTCACGGCTTACGCCGCAGCCGAGTACGAGTTTTTCTTGTTCGACGAGACCCCCCAGTCCGCCCGCGACAAGGGCTACCGCGACTTGACGCCGCTGACCCCGGGCATGTTCGGCTACTCCGTCATCCGCAATTCGGTGCACTTCGAGCTCTATCACGAGCTCATGGACACCATGGCCGCGATGGACATCGAGCTCGAGGGTCTGCACACCGAGACGGGCCCCGGCGTACTCGAGGCCGCCATCCGCTACGACCGCGCCGACCGGGCCGCCGACAAAGCCGCCTTGTTCAAGACCTTCGCCAAGGTCCTGTGTCAGCGCGGCGGCATCATGGCCACCTTCATGGCCAAGTGCACGAACAAGTACCCCGGGCAATCGGGGCACCTGCATGTCTCCTTGGTCGACGAGGCGGGCAACAACGTCTTTCACGACCCCGCGGATCCGCAGGGCCTGAGCCTCAGCTTGCGCCAGTTTTTGACCGGGCAAGTTCGCTTGATGCCCGAGGTCTTGGCCATGGTCTGCTCGACCGTCAACGCCTACCGCCGCCTGGTGCCCGGCATGTGGGCCCCGACGCACGCCGCGTGGGGCATCGAGAACCGAACGACGGCCATTCGGGCCATTCCCGGCGGCAACAAGGCGACCCGCAGCGAGTACCGCGTGGCCCCGGCCGATGCGAACCCCTACATCGCCTTGGCCGCCGCGATCGGCACCGGCTTGTGGGGGATCGAGCAGGGCCTCGACCCCGTCGACCCCATCTTGGGCAACGCCTACGAGAACCCCGGCGACGCCAAGCCCCTGCCCGGCACGCTGGGCGAGGCAGCCAAAGCGCTCTCCAACTCGAAGGCCGCCCGCGAGATCTTCGGTGACGGCTTCGTCGACCACTACTGCGTGACCCGTCGCGCCGAAGACCAGCAGTTCCGCAAGTGGGTCTCCGACTGGGACATGGCCCGCTACTTCGAGATCATCTGAGCTTCGGCTCCCCTCGCTTCTCTTTGAGTTCGTCATGACCGACGCGCCCCGCTCCAACTTCAACTACCCCGTCTCCTACCGGATCGGCTGCGGCCGCATCGCCGAGCTCCCCGCGATCTGCAAAGAGCTCGGCCTCGTGCGGCCGCTGATCGTCAGTGATCCGGGTGTGTCGGGCCTCCCCTTTTTCTCGGCCGTCAAAGAGTCCCTGGCCGAGGCGGGCATCGAGGCCGGCGTCTTCGCCGAGGTCGCGGGCAACCCCAGCGAGGCCGACGTCGAGGCCGGCGTCGCGGCCTACAAAGCCGGTGACCACGACGGCTGCCTGCTGCTCGGTGGAGGCTCGGCCCTCGACGTCGGCAAGTGCATCGCCTTGATGGTCGGCAACGCGGGCAGCGTCTTCGACTACGAAGACGTCGGCGACAACTGGACCCGCGTGAAGCCCGAGGCCATCCCGCCCATGGTCGCCATCCCCACCACCTCGGGCACCGGATCCGAGGTCGGTCGCGCCTCGGTGATCGTCGACAGCTCCGACCACGCCAAGAAGATCATCTTCCACCCCAAGATGCAGCCGCCGGTGGTGCTCGCCGACCCCGAGCTCACCTTCGGCTTGCCGGCCAAACTCACCGCGGCCACGGGCATGGACGCACTCGCCCACTGCTTCGAGGCTTACTGCGCGCCGGGCTACCACCCCATGGCCGACGGCATCGCGCTCGAAGGCATGCGCTTGGTCCACGAGAACCTGCGCACGGCCGTGGCCGAGCCCACCAACACCGTCGCCCGTACCCACATGATGATGGCCGCCTCGATGGGCGCGACCGCCTTCCAAAAGGGCCTCGGCCTGGTCCATGCGCTGAGCCATCCCCTCGGCGGCGCCACCAACATCCACCACGGCTTGGCCAACGCGATCTTCATGCCCTACGTGATGCTCTTCAATCGCGCCGAGATCGCCGAGCGCATGGAGCGTCTCGCCCGATTCTTGGATCTGCCGGGTGAAGGCGAGGGCTTCGAGCGCGCCATGCACTGGATGCTGAAGCTGCGCGCCGACCTCGAGATCCCCCACACCCTCGCCTTCCTCGAGGGCTTCGACGCCGCCATGGCCAAGAAGCTCGCCCCCCTCGCCGCCCGCGATCCCTCGATGGGCGGCAACCCTCGCCCAGCCACGATCGACGAGCTCGAGCGCTGTTTTCTCGATGCGCTCGAAGGTCGACTCCCCGGCTACGAAGCGAGCTGAGCCCCCCAGCCCCAAAGGCAGTCTCATGATCATCAAGTCCACCCTCCCCACGCCGCGTCGCGCTTCGAGCCGCGCGCTGTTCTCTTTGCTGCTGAGCTCGAGCTTGGCCCTCGCGTGCGAAGGCAAGTCGGGCGAGGCCGCGCCCACCGACGCCGCGCCCACCGAGACCCCCGCCGCCAGCGGCGACGCCCAACCCCAGACCCCCACCGAAACGCCGCCCGTGACCGCCGATCGCCGCCCCGACCCCCACTCCTTTTCGCGTCCCGACCAAGTTCGCGTCACCCACATGGGCCTCGACTGGGACGTCGACTTCGCCCGAAAGCGCCTGCGCGGCGAGGCGGCGATGCAGATCCAGCGCATCGATCCCAAGGCCCCACTCATCTTGGACGTGAGGGGCATCGACGTGCTCGCCGTCGAGGTCGCGGCCGGCCAGCTCGATCCCAACCCGGCCGCCGAAGCCGAGAAGGTCCTCGCCTTGGCCCTGCGCAAAGAGCCCCTCGACTGGAAGGCGACCCCCTTCGAGCTCGGCGAGAGCGAAGGCACCTTGGGCCAGCCCCTGAAGATCGAACTCCCCGAGGAGGTCACCTTGGTGCGCGTGCGCTACCAGACCACGGCCGACGCGAGCGGCCTGCAGTGGCTGGCCCCCGAGCAGACCGCGGGCAAAGAGGAGCCCTTTTTGTACAGCCAGTCGCAGGCGATCCATGCGCGCTCGTGGATCCCCTGCCAAGACAGCCCCGGCGTGCGCGTGACCTTCGACGCCCGCATCTCGGCCCCCGCCCCCTTCACCGCGGTGATGGCCGCCAACATGCTCGACGGCGAGACACCGACCCAGCATGAGGGCAAGCGCAGCTTTCGCTTCGTGATGCCGCAGCCGGTGCCGAGCTACCTGATCGCGATCGGCGTAGGCAAGCTCGCCCGCCAAGAGCTCGGCGCGCGCTCGGCCGTGTGGGCCGACCCGGCGACCATCGAGGCCGCCGCCTACGAGTTCGCGGACGTCGAGAACATGATCACCACGGCCGAGGGCCTCTACGGCCCCTACCGCTGGGGTCGCTACGACCTCTTAGTCTTGCCCCCCGCCTTCCCCTTCGGCGGCATGGAGAACCCCCGCCTGACCTTCGCCACGCCGACGATCTTGGCCGGCGACCGCTCCTTGGTGTCGCTGGTCGCCCACGAGCTGGCCCACAGCTGGTCGGGCAACCTGGTCACGAATTCGACCTGGGAAGACCTGTGGCTCAACGAGGGCTTCACCGTCTACTTCGAGCGCCGCATCGTCGAGGCCCTCTACGGCAAGGACCGCGCCGAGATGGAGGCGACCTTGGGCCGCCAAGATCTCGAAGACGAGTACGCCGGCGACCTCAAAGACCGCCCGGCGGATCGCAAGCTGCACGCGCAGCTCGAAGGCCGCGACCCCGACGACTACTTCTCGAACGTGCCCTACGAAAAAGGCGCGCTCTTTTTGGGCGCCCTCGAGGCCGCCTACGGTCGCGAGACCTTCGACGCCTTCTTGCGCGGCTGGTTCGACCAAAACGCCTTCGGCTCGGTGGACAGCGCGAAGTTCCGCACCTATCTGCAAGCCGAGCTGATCGGCAAGGCGAAGCCCCTCGAGGGGAAGACGGCCCCCGATCCCGAGGCATGGATCGAAGGCACGGACATCCCGGCCGACGCCCCCAAGCCGAGCTCGCCCGCCTTCGCCGAAGTCGACGCGCAGTTCGAGGCCTGGTCCACGGGCAAGAAGCCGGCCAAGAAGCTCGAGACCAAGTCCTGGACGCCGCACGAGTGGCTCCACTTCTTGCGCGCGCTGCCCGACACCACGAGCACCGAACAGATGGCCGAGCTCGACGCGGCCTTCGGTCTCACCAAGTCCGGCAACTCCGAGATCGTCGCCGAGTGGCTCGCCTTGGCCGCCCGCGTCCGCTACGAGCCCGCCTTCGACCGCCTCGATGAGTTCCTCACCACCGTCGGCCGCCGCAAGTTCCTGACGCCGCTCTACAAGGCCCTGCTCGCCACCGACGCCGGCCGCGCCCAAGCCAAGGCCATCTACACCAAGGCCCGCCCCGGCTACCACGCGATCAGCCAGCGCACACTCGACGAGCTGCTGGGCTGGGAAGCGAAGTAAGGGCGGCACTGGCCGGGGGCAGGGAGACCGCGCCCCCCTCTACGCATGCGACACTCCCCGCATGCGTACGCGCGTCATCAACTCGCAGCTGATCTGCGCCGACTACGAGGCCGAGTATCCGATGGTGGTGCGCGGCGAGGGGGCTTGGTTGTTCGATTCGGAGGGGAAGCGCTACCTGGACGCGAGCGGCTGTACGGCGGCGGTCACCCACATCGGACATGGTGTCAACGAAGTTGCCAGCGCGCTCGCCGAGCAGGCGCGGACCTTGGCCGTGCACCCGACCCACGTCTTTCACACCCCGGTCCTCGAGGCCTACCTCGAGCGTCTGTGTGCCTTCGCGCCAGAGGGCTTCGATCGGGGCTGGACCATCTCGGGGGGTACCGAGGCGATCGAGAACGCGGTCAAGCTCGCCTACCAGTATCACCGCGCCAAGGGTCGCCGTACGCGGACCAAGATCGTCGGGCGCTGGGGCAGCTACCACGGTAACTCCCTGTTGGCCCTCGACGTCGGCGGCATGCGAGCGCGGCGCAGCTTCTACACCGACCTGATGGTCGACCATCTGCACCTCTCGCCCTGCTTTGCCTGGCGGCGACCCGAGGGGCAAAGCGAAGGCGAGTACGAGGACGGCCTGATCGCCGAGTTCGAGGCCATGGTCGCGGCCCATCCCGACGAGATCATCGCGCTCGTCACCGAGCCTTTCGTCGGCGCGGCGCTCGGGGCCGTCGGGGCGACGCCGACCTACTTCGAGCGCATGGCCGAGATCTGCCGGGCCCACGACATCTTGATGATCTCCGACGAGGTCATGACCGGTTTTGGCCGCACCGGGAAGAACTTTGGCTGCGAGCACTTTGCTTCGGGCTTGCCCGAGGGCCAGGTGCACGCCGACATCTTGGCCTGTGCCAAGGGGATCAGCGGGGGCTACTTGCCGCTCGGTGCCATTTTGGCCCACGCGCGCGTCACCGAGGTCTTGCGTGAAAGTGGCGAGCCCTTTTGGAGCGGGCAAACCTACGCCTGCATCCCGCTCGCCGCTGCCGTCGGGCACGCCGTCCTCGACTACATCGAGACGCACGATCTCGTCGCGCGCGCCGCCACGGTGGGGGCACGCTTGCGCGAGGACTTCGAGGGCTTGCGGGAGCTCGAGGCGGTGGGCGACGTGCGCGGCGCGGGGCTGTTTTTGGGGATCGAGTTCGTCGCCGAGCGTGCGAGCAAGGCGCCTTTCGATCCCGCGCTTCGCTTCGCCAAGCGCGTCCAAGGCGAGGCTCTGCGTCGTGGGCTCGTGACCTACGCGTGCCGGGGCACCGTAGAGCTCACGCGAGGGGACCACATGCTCTTTGCGCCACCTTTGGTGCTCGAGGACGAGGATCGCGCCTTTTTGGTGACCCAGCTGCGCGAGGCGATCGCGGCCGCCCACGCGAGCCTCTCGGCCTGAAGACGAGCGGCCAGCCTTGCGGGGACGGAAAAAAACGACACAATCTTGGGGTGTCGGTGTTCGGGTCTTCGGCCGCCTTGGTGCTCGCGTTGATCACCGGAAGCGTGGCCGGCGGGAGCGACGAAGAAGCCATCGTCCCCGTCGATGCGCGCATGGCCCCGCTGCGGGTCGAGGGTCTCGAGTACCCCGAGGCGGCGAGCTACGCCGCGCGCAAGGTGATCGCCCGCATCGATCGACTCGACCAAAAGATCGTCAGCTCGGCCTACTCGCACCGCCTCTCCATCGACGTGAAGGCCGGTCGTTTCGACTGGGACTGCTCGGCCATGGTCAACTGGGTCCTGAGGCGGGCGGCGCCCAAGGCCTACGCCGCCCTCGATCGCGATCGGCCGGTGGCCGTGAGCTACGTGCGCACCATCGCCGCGGCGCCCAAGCACAAGGCGCGCAACGGCTGGCGTGAGCTCCGGGGGATCCAAGAGCTACAGCCCGGCGACGTCTTCGCCTGGCGACGCCCGCCGGACTTCGCCTCTTCGAACACCGGTCACGTGGGCTTCGTGCTCAGCGCGCCCAAGGCCGTCGAGGGCTGGGACAACGCCTGGTGGGTCCGCATCGTCGACGCCAGTCGCTACACGCATCGCCAAGATACGCGCGATCCGGGGGGCGACGGCGGTTTTGGGGCGGGGACCTTGGTCTTCGTGACCGACGACGAGGGCCGACCGGTCGCCTATGGGTGGCGCGGCAATCCGCAGGCCACCCGAGAGACCGAGATCGTCTTCGGGCGCGTGGTGGGCTGAGGGGCGCTCACCGACGCGGCCGATAGAGGCGGCCGTCGGCGCCTTGTTCGAGCAGGTGGACTTCGCCGCTCGGGTCGACGGCCAGGGCCAAGGTGACTCCGCCCCACAATGGCAGCGTCCTTGGGTCCTGACCGGCGAAGTCGATGAGGACGCCGCTGTCACCGTCGATCGCGTGGACCAGGCCGGTGTCGGCCATGCGGGTGGTCATGAGCTCCGGGTTCGACGCAGAGTCGACCCAGGCCCCCGCGCCCCGGGCCAAGGGCGTGTAGCAGGTGAGCTCCGAGGGCGTGAAGAGCTGATCGTTCGACGCGCAGTAGCTCACCAGCGCGCGCTCTCCATCCGGGGAGACTTGGAGCTCGATCTCGACGACGTAGTCGTCTCGCTCGGCGCCATCGGGGTCCTCGATGTCGAAGGTCTGAAGCTCGGGGTCGAACCAACCCACCCGCAGCATCTCCTTTTGGTTCAGGGCGCCGCCCGCGTCGTCCCCCCAGGCCACGACCACGCGGCCGTCGCTCGTGACGCTCCCGCGGGTCCAGCTGTCGCCACCAAAGACGTAGGGCTCCCCCTCGGCCGCGAAGGCGTTACTGGGTCGACGCTCGACCAGCGCACCGGCCTCGACGGTCCACAAGGCCGGGTCCTCTTCGCCGTCGAAACCGATGACGGCCGAGACCTCGACGCCCGTCGCCGCGTCCGCAAGGCCGCCGGCGTTCATCGTCGCAAAGTACAAGCTGCCGCCGCTCTCGCGCAGTGCGAGGTGGCACCGGTCACCGCGTTCGGCGAGCTTGATGTCACCCTCGACGCCCGCGTTGTTCAGGGGCAAAGAGAGGATCTCGCCGTCGTCCGCCCAAGTATGGATCCATAGCTCATCGCCCCGATCGACGACGCCACACAAGCGCGTGTCGCCGGCCTCCAGCGCCAGCACCGGCCCCGTCGTCACGGCCTCGCCGGCCGTCCAGCCATCGGCGAGTTCGAACTCCCCGGCGTAGAAGCGTTGCCCAAAGGCCTCGAGTTCCACGGCTCCGCGGTAGGGGAAGGGCATCCGCCAGATCAGGCTCTCGTCCGTCCACTGACCGGTCTGATCCGCGAAGACCTCGAACTCGCCCACATAGAGGTGCCAGCTCGGATCCCGCGTGAGGTGAGTACCCGAGATGTGCACGAGGTCTCCCCAGTAGCCCGGGCTGTCATCGAAGATGACGTCCTCGGGCAGCGGCTCGGGCGGAAGCTCGGGTCGCCAACCGTCGCCGCCCCCGTTTGCGCAGCCGCCACCGCAACCCCCCAGCGGCGCCCCGACCACGCCGAGACCGGCGAGGATGAGCAGGCGATGGGCTCGCATCAGCTGTCCTCCCGCGACGAGAGTGCGTCACGCTTGCGCTTTTGCTCGGCTCGCCATCGTCGACGACGAATCGGTCCCCTGAACCAAGCGATCACCCCGAGCCACCCCAGGATTCCCAGACCGCTACGACCCCCCGGTACGCGACAGTCGCCACAGGTTGCCGCGTCGGTCGTGTCGTCGGCCAGTCCCGTACACGCATCCGCACAGGAGTTGCACGCGCCCACGCAGGTGTCGGTCGTCTCGTCGATGACCCCGTCGTTGAAAGTGTCGGTCCCCGAGCTGCCGCTCGATCCGCTACTCGAGCTGCCGCTGCCCGAGCTCGAACTCCCGCCGCTCGTCGAGCAGTGCCCTTCGTCGCAGCTCGCCCCCGTCGAGCAGCAGCTGTCATCGTCGGTGCACCAAGCGCCGTCGAACTCGCTCGCGTAGCAGCTGTCCGAGCAGATCCGTTTGGCGACGCCCTCTTCCTCGACGATCAGACAAGACTGGCCCTCGGCGCAGTCGCTCGTGCTCAGGCACTCGTCGTGGCTCCGAGGGCGTTGCCCGAGGGCGAGCTCGTCGTCGAGGCTCGGCGCTGGCGGCAACGCCGGCGGGGCCGACGCGAGCGGCAGGGCAGACAAGGCCGCGAGCTCGGCCGAGCTCAGGCGCCGCGGTCCGGGCTTCGTCCCCGCCCCTCTTCGACTTCGCTGCGCCTTCGCACGCACCGGATCTCCGTCGCTCGACTCCAGGCATACCGGCGCGTCGGCCCGCAAGCCGAGGGCCTCGAAGCCCGAGAGCTCGACGCTCGTCCAGCTCCCCGCCTCGGTCTCTACTTCGGCGCTGTAGACCGTCCCTTCAGGTGCGTGCACCTCGATGCGATGGAGTTCGACCCGCGGCCAACATGCTTCCCCCTCACAGCTCCCCCCCGTCTCGCCCTCTTCGGAGTCGTCGTCCACGCCTTCGCCGGGTCCGGGGTGTACGGCGACCAAACAGTCCAGGTCGCTGCGCGCTGCGAACCGTGCCCCCTCGATCGATCCCGGGTCGACTCGAATCTCATCGCTGCGCACCCGTAGGCGACCCACCTCGACGCCGTCGATCCGCGCGCTCTCGAAGACGAAGGTGTCGCCTTCGGCCTGCAAGCTCAGC
>JAUIJR010000598.1 GCA_030431075.1 Polyangia bacterium
ACCTCGTCGCTACGCCAAGCCAGCTCCTCGCGCAGGCCCTCGAGATGCGCCGCCGCCTCGCTGGCCGACCAAAAACGGGGCCACAAAGACAGCTGCGCCCCCGGGAGCTCGATGTGCTGCGGCGCGCCGATCATGGTCCTTGCGTCGCCGGCCTGCACTTCGGGCGACTGCGCACACTCACTCCGGGATCGAGCAGTTCCCCAGGTGGTTGAGCCCCTGGTCGGCCGGAAAGTTCACCCAAAAGGAGAAGCAGACGTCGCCTTCGACCGGGCACTCGTAGTCGGTGTCGGTGGTGTCGCACCACAAGATGCAACAAAAACCGGTGTCACACGCGTTGGTGAAAAAGCTGTCCTGGCACTTGTAGCCCGAAGCGCAGGAGGCGTCGCTGAGATAGCCGGGGCATGCGTCGCCGGTCATCCCCTGCCCCACGCGCGGCTCGCAGCGAAAGAGGTTGGGGTTCATGTCGGTAAAGACGCAGTGATAGTCCTCGGGGCAGCCCGCGTCGTTGATCGGGTTGCAGTCGAAGTTGTTCAAGGTGCACTCGCTGCACTCGGGGGTGCCGTCGCACTCTTCGCCCGGGTCCAACACCCCGTTGCCGCACAAGTCGCCGTCCCCATCGCCGTCGCCGTCTCCGTCGCCATCTCCATCCCCGTCGCCGCTGGTCGCCTCGGAGCTGGTCGCCTCGTCGCCGATCGAGTCCGAGGTCTCCCCTTGGGTCTGGACGCACTGGTTTGACAAGCACATCAAGCCGGCATCGCAGCCGCCGTTGGCCAAGCACTCGCACGACTCCTGCCCCGGGCTGCACTCGAAGTCGGCCCGACAGGCCACCCCGGCCATGCTCCCCGCGATCGAAGACAAGAAGGTCGCCAAAGTCAGGGCATGCAAGCGCCGCACGCCGACATCGTAGAGGCAGCGCCTCGCAACGGAAAGGGGGTCTGGCCCTAGGCAGCGCGCTCTTAGCCCGAGTCCGCCGCGAAGACCACGCCTCGCGCCAAGCGCAGCTCGAGTTCTTGCGCCATCTGCGGGTGCGCGGCCAAAGCCGGGTCGCCGGCTTCGATCTCGGCGGCGGCTTTGCGGGCGGCCTCGAGCATTTGCAGGCCTTCGGCCGAGAAGCTGGCGAAGCGGAGCTTCGGGACACCGGACTGGCGCGTGCCGAAGACCTCGCCGGGTCCGCGGAATTCGAGGTCTTTTTCGGCCACGATGAAGCCGTCGCTGTGGGCCTCCATCACCTCGAGGCGACGTCCCGCATCCGAGGCGCGCCCGCTCGCCGTGTGCAACAAGCAGTTCGACTTGCCCTCCCCTCGGCCCACGCGTCCACGCAGCTGATGTAGCTGCGCCAGGCCAAAGCGCTCGGCGTGTTCGATCAGCATCACCGTCGCCTCCGGCACGTCGACCCCGACTTCGATCACCGTCGTGGCCACCAGCACTTGGGCCTCGCCGCTGCGAAAGCTCTCCATGCGGAGGTCTTTTTCGGCCGCCGTCATGCGCCCGTGGATGATCACCACCTTCGCCTCGCCTTCGAGCAGGGCCTCCATCGCCTGCGCCGTCGCTTCGACGTCCGAGGCTTCGACTGCCTCCGAGGCCTCGACCAAGGGGCAGACCACGAAGGCGCGCCGGCCTTTTTGGACCGCCTCGGCCACCCGCTTGCGGGCCGCGGCCAGGCCTCGCTTGCCCGTGAAGAGCTGCGTCTCGGGCGGCGTGCGACCGGGCGGGAGTTCGTCGATCACGCTGACCTCCAGCTCGCCGAAGGCGGTCAGGGCCAAGCTGCGCGGGATGGGGGTCGCCGTCATCACCAGCAGGTGCGGGTTGTGCCCCTTGTGGCGCAGCGAGGCGCGCTGCTCTACCCCGAAGCGGTGCTGCTCGTCGACGATCACCAAGCCGAGTTTTTCGAAGTCGACGCCCTCGTAGATGAGCGCGTGCGTCCCGACCAAAAAGTCGATTTCGCCCGCCGCAAGCAAGGCCAGCAGGCTCGTTCGTTCGGCGCGGGGCGTCGCTCCGGTCAGCAAGGCGACGCGCAAGCCGGCGCGCTCGCACCAAGCGCGCAGCGTGCGGGCATGCTGGTTGGCGAGGATACTCGTCGGCGCCATCAAGGCCGCTTGTCCGCCCGCGCGGATCACCGCGAGCGCGGCCGCAAAGGCCACCGCCGTCTTGCCCGAGCCGACATCGCCTTGGACCAGGCGCAGCATCGGCTCGGGGCGGCCGAGGTCGGCCTCGAGCTCTTCGATGACGCGCCATTGGGCGCCCGTTGGCTCGAAGGGCAGCGCGGCGCGGAGTTCTTCGCGCTCGACCGGATCCACGCGTGCAAAGGGGCCTGGGGTCGCCACCCAGTCGCGGCGCTGACGTAGCAAGGCCAGCTGTAGGTAGAAGAACTCTTCGAAGGCCAAGCGGCGGTGCGCGGGCGAGCGGCGCTCGACCAGGGCGCGAAAGGCCGCGTCGTCGAGATCCGGATCGGGCTCGTGCAAGGCGCGAAGGGCCTCGAGCTGGCTGGGGAGTTGGTGGGTCGCGCGGACCGAAGCCGGCAAGCTCTCGACGAAGCCGCCCTCTTCGGGGGACGCGGTGGCGATGCGCTCGAGGGCACCACGCACGGCCTTGGCCACGGTCATCGGGCCGACGCCCTCGACGTTGGGGTAACGCACGGTGATGCCCGGCGCGCCCGAGTCCACGTCGAAAAGGTGCGGGTGCACCATCGAGGGCGTGCCTTTGTAGTCCTTGATGACCCCGGCCAAGCAGACCCGGGTGCCGCTTTTGGAGCGCTCGTTCAGGCCGCCGACCGGGTGGAACCAGCGCGCTTCGAGGCGCGGGCCCGGGCTGCCATCTTCGAGCTCG
>JAUIJR010000086.1 GCA_030431075.1 Polyangia bacterium
GCGTGCCGTAGAGGCGCAGGCGCGGCGAGCCGATCGCCCCGCGCAAGACCTCGATGACCTCGGGAAACTCGGAGCCCACGATGCCCCCGGCCGGGTGCCCCACGCTGAGGTTACGCGCGGTCAAAGGACCCGCCAGCGCACCGATCCGCCGCACCGGGGTGGTCACGCGGATCAGGTGACTCATGGTGTGCAACTCGTCGTCCACCAAGCCTCGGCTCACGTGCACGATGAAGTGCGAGCCGTCGAGTTCGGGTGCGATCTGCTGCAGGAGTTCGCCGGCGAACTCCGAGGGCACGGCCAACAAGAGGAGCTCACATTGCGCCATCGAGGCGAGGTCGCGGGTGAAGGTCACCCCCTCGAGCGCGTCTCGATTCTCGTCGCGCGACCACAAGCGCAGCTCGTGCCCGGCGCGGACCACCGCCGCAGCCAAGCTGCGCCCAAAGGGCCCGCCCCCCAAGATGCCGACGCGGTCGCGAACGGGGCTCATGGGGCGCCCCCGAGCCGATGGATCTCGGCCGCCGCGCGCTGGGCCGGCGCCGGCCATCCGCGGGCCAAGTCCTCGGCCCAGTCGACCACGCGGTTTTGGTAGTAGAGCGCCAAGGCCGGCTCATCGAGCCACAGGTGGCCGTCTTCGGGTCGCAGCGGGGCCTTGGAGTGATAGCTCCACGCGCCCAGGGCTCGCTCCAAGGTCCGTTCGGGGCTCTCCTTGCGCAAGAAAGGGCTCACGCGCAGGCGCCCCTCGGCTTCGAGCTCGAGCAGGCGGTCGCGGGCGTGGCCGATCTCGGGCACGAGGGCCTCGCGGCGGGCACCGAACTCGCCGCGTCGCCGCATGCGCGCGAAGAGATTGAGATTCGGTGTGCCCTCGACGAGGCGTCGGAAGATCAGGTGCGCGACCAGTTGCGTGGACATCACGACCGTCTCGCGCCGGTAGCGATCGAGAAGCACGCGCCCGAGGTCACGCGTGTAGCCGGCGTCTCGTCGCGGATCCAAGCAGGGCACGCCCGCGCGCGAGACGTAGCTCATCGGATCGATCTCGCGGCCGGCCGGCGACAAGGAGCGCCCCTCGTCGTCGACTTCGTTGCCAAAGGGATCCAAGGCCCGCCCGAAGCGCAAGACGATCGAGGCGTCTTGTCCGCGAAGCTTGTTGAAGAAGGCCGCCCAGCGATCGAGGCGCGAGAACTCGTCGTCCTCGATGATGTAGCGAGCTTGGCCCGTCTCTTTGAGGTAGTCCTCGATCAGCGTCTCCGCCTCGAGCACCAAGCTGTAGTTGATGGTGACGGGCACGAAGTAGACGCGTCGCGCTTCGGCCCCGCCTTGCACGCGCATGCACGCACGCGCGTAGGCCTCGACGCCCGTGCCAGCCAGCCCGAGCTTGAGGCGGCGCTCGATCATCCCCGAGCGACAACGTGTTCCGCCGGGGAAGAAGAGCGAGTGGTAGCCCCGCTCGATCATCACCGTCGAGTAGACCTTGAGCAGGTCTTTGTACAAGGGCGCACGGATCCGTCGATCGATGCGGTAGGCGCCCAAGTTGTGCATGAAAAAGGAGGTGATCGGGTTGGTGAAGAGGTTCTTCCCCGCGCCGTAGACCACCGGCGGCAGGCCCTCGCGGCTCAGCGAGTCGCCCAAGGCGAGGGAGTCGAGGTTCGAGGAGTGCGTGGGCACGTAGATCAAAGTGCCGGTGCGTGCGAGATGCTGCAGCTGGGTCAACGAGCCCTCGACGTTGATCATCGAGTCGACCTCGCCGCGTCCCGAGCCAAAGACCTCGCGCGCGAGGGCCGGCGGATTGATCACACCGGCGATGACCCGCGGGACCACGCGTCGGGCCATCCAGTACACGCGCGGGTCGAAGTTGCCCGCGATGTCCTGGCCCATGCGGCTGGCGATCTGCTCGATGGCCTCGCGTCGTCCAGCCTCGTCGAGGCGACCCAAGTTGCGCAGCAGCGCGCGCCAAAAGCTGAGGCTCTCGGCCGACTCCTCGTCCTTTTGACGCTCGAGTCTCGAGACCTCGGCGTGCGCGGTCTCGCTCAGCGCCAGCTCGAGGCTCTTGCCCGCGTGCTCGTCACGGATCCGCGCGACCACTTCGTTGACGATCGAGTCCCGCTCGCCGTTGAAGGCATAGATCCGCGGCTCGTCGGCGCTTCGCGGCGTGCGGAACCACTGCGGCAGTCGAGCCGGGCGCGCGAGGCGCTGCCGCAGCTTCAGGCGCGGGAGCTTCATTCGCACGCATCGTACCTCGCGGCGGCAAGCCTCCCAAGCCACGCAAGCCCGGCGCATCGCCGACCGGCCCGCGGTGCTAGGCTCCGCGCCGCATGACCCCCCCCTCCCCGCTCTTGGTGCTCGGCGCCGGCGTGAGTGGTCTGAGTTGTGCTCTCGCGGCCCGGGCCGCGGGCGCGACGGTACGGATCTGGACCCGCGAGGCGCCGGCCCACACGACCAGTCGTGTCGCCGCGGCTTTGTGGTTCCCCTTCGCCGTGGGCCCCGCGCAACGCGTGGCGAGCTGGGCCCCGACGGCGCACGCCTGCTTTTGCCGGTTGGCCGCGAGCCCCCTGGCCCAGGCCGCGGGCGTGAACTTGCGCGAGACTCTCGAACTCTTCCCCGGCGAGGCACCCGAGCCGCGCTGGCGAGCGACGCTCGAGGGCTTTCGAGCCGCGCGTCCCGACGAGCTGGGCCCCGCGCACGCGAGCGGGTGGGTCTACACCACGCCCGTGATCGACATGCGCCGCTACCTCGACTTTCTCGTCGCCGCCCTCGCCGAGCGCGGCGTCGAGATCGAGACCCGCCCTTGCGAGGATCTCGACGCGGCCCTCGAGGCCTGCCCGACCGTCGTCAACTGCACCGGGCTCGGCAGCCGCGCGCTGTGTGGAGACGACGCGCTCGAGGCCGTGCGTGGACAGATCCACGAGATCGCGGGCGTGAGCCCCGCTCGCGTGCGCCTCGACGAAGAGCGAGGTCAGGCCGTCCGCTACGTGGTCCCCCTGGGCGACGCCACGGTCATCGGCGGGAGCGTCGAGCCGGGGATCGAGTCGCTGGACGAGGACGATGAGCTGCGTCGCGCCATCGAAGCGGACTGTCGCGCCCTCGCGCCGGAGCTGGGCGAAGCGCCGATCACCTCCACGCGCGTCGGCTTGCGCCCTTGCCGCCCGGCCATTCGCCTGGAGCTCGAAACGCGCGCCCGCGGCCGCATCATCCACAACTACGGCCACGGGGGCGCCGGAGTGACGCTGAGCTGGGGCTGCGCCCGCGAAGTGATGGAGATGGCCGGTCTCCCCCTCGTCGACGACCCCTGGGCGTCCCCATCGACCTAGCTTGTTTGGAGGTCGAGGCCCTTTCAGCGCAAAATGGTCGGGACATGCGCCCGACTTTCTTTCGCCCCCTGAGCTTGTGCTTTGCCCTGAGCCTCGGCGTCGGACTCGCCGCCGCCTGCGAGAGCTCCGGTGGGGACGAGACCGAAGAGACGGGTGGCCCCGATGTCCCCTGCGCCGATGGCAACGACAACCACGTGGTCGGCGAAGACGAGTGCATCTGCAATGAGGGCTTCGACTGGTGCACGAACGACATCGACGACCTGAGCTGCTGTCCCGAGGGCGGCGAGACCTCGAGCGGTGATGGTGATGGTGATGGCGACGGTGATGGTGATGGCGACGGTGATGGTGATGGCGACGGTGATGGTGATGGCGACGGCGACGGCGATGGCGATGGCGACGGCGATGGCGACGGCGACGGCGACGGCGATGGTGACGGCGATGGCGATGGCGATGGCGACGGTGATGGCGACGGCGACGGTGATGGCGATGGCGACGGCGACGGCGACGGCGACGGTGATGGCGACGGCGATGGCGACGGCGACGGCGATGGCGACGGCGATGGCGCGCCCTGACGCGCTCAGCGCTCGAATCGCATGAAGTAATTCTCGTCGAGGAAGTTCAAGTCCTCGACATGGCGAAAGCCCGCCGCCTCGATCTCGGCTCGCACCGTGGCCTGGTCGGCGCGCACATGTCGAAGCATCGCCGGCCGGGTCACGCCCTCGATCCGTCGAAAGTCGATCACCACCAAGTGCCCACCGGGTCGCAAGGCCGCGCGCAGCTGCGGGAGCAAGGTCCGCGGGTATTCGATGTGGTGGTAGACGTTGCACACGAAGACCAGGTCGTAGCGTCCGGCCTCGAGCTTCGGATCCTTGGCCTCGACCAGGCGAACTTCCACCTGCGGGCGCTCGGCATTCTCCGCGCGTACCGCCTCGACGAAGGCCGGGATGATGTCGACGCCCACGACGCGCCCCTGCGGCCCGACCGCATCCGCCAGGCGCCCGGTGAACAAGCCCGTTCCAGAGCCGAAGTCGACCACCGACTGCCCCGACTCCAGCGGCAGCGCCGCGAGAATCTCGGCCGCCGCCCCGGCGACCTCACGATCGTCGTGTTCGAAGCGCTCGGTCCAGGTCTCCACGGCGTCGGCTTCGAGGTAGCGCTCGTTCACGCCGGGTCGAACCGAGGCTTCGTCGCCCGTGGCCGGTGCCGCCGCGACCGTCTCCGGAGACTCGGGACCGGCCGCGGGCCGACACGCGCTTGCGGCCAAGCCCGCCGAAACGAAGATGATCGCGGCGGCGCGTCTCACCGCTTTTGCCTCTCGGGCAAGAGCTCGAGGCGCTCGACCGCCGCGTTCTCGACGGCGGCGCGTCCATAGGCGATCGGAACGCCTTGCCCGCGCAGCCACAGCTCGATCTGATCGTCGTAGTGCGGGCTCAAAGGGTTGCCCGACTGCCCCCCGGCGATGCAAAAGCGAGCCCGCTCGAACTCACCGACATCGACGACCATGCGCATCGAGGGAAAGTTCGCCGGATCCCCCAGCGGGTCGAGTGGCGTGACGCTCGACTGCGCCAGAGTGTGACTGTCGCCGCCACACGCGTAGGGGCCCCGGTCGAAGAGCGGGGCCAAGGCCGGAGCGCCGCGCGAGATGGGGTGCCGCAAGACGAGGGGGCGAAGCGCCCCCCAGCGCCAGTCCTCCCAGTCGGAGCCGAACTCTCTTCGCAAACGCTCGAGGGTCGTGCGCATCGCCTCGGCCATCTCCGCCGCCCAACCAGCCTCGAACCACTGCTCGGGCTGCGCTTCGAGGAGACCGACGAGATGCGAGACGCGACGCCGGGCCAACATGGCGTGAGGCAAAAGCGGGTTCGGTCCATGGCCGAGCGCCCACGCGTAGGCGCGCGGCGCTCGAGCCCGCGCGACGCGTGTGCACATCTCGGCGACCCACAGCTCGAAGACGCTGGCTTCGGCCGAGTCGGCCGTGATCAGCCCGTCCCAGTTGGCCAGGCGGGCGCGCAGGGCCGCAAACTCCGCCCCCACCAAGACGCCCAAGAGCGGGGCACGCAGCTCTCGCCAGGGCAGGCTCTCGACGTCGAGCTGCAGTCGCATGGCCGCGAACACATCCCAGTCTTCGCGCTGCTCCAGCGCCTCTTCGATGCGCGCGGCCCGATAGCCGTCCATGAAGTCGAAACCCAGGTGGGGTGTCTCGGCCGTCGTCGGGGGTTGTTGGTTGGCCGAAAAGGCGAAGCCCCGCGGCGGCGCATGCTCGAAGGGCATGCGCGTCCCGTCTTCGATCTCCAGCCAGCCGCCCTGGGCGCGACTCGCCACGCCGGGCAACAAGGATTTCCCGCCGGCGCGGCGCGGCACCTCGGCCGCCATGACCCAACCGTAGTCCCCTTCGACATCACCCCACACGACGCCGAGCGGCATCACCGGCCAGTTGCGCAGGCACTCGCGCGCCCTCGAGAAGCTGCGCGCGTGGTGAATCTCGAGCAAGCCGCGAATGGGTCGCGCCTCGAGCCAGGTCGCACGCATCGAGAGCGCCGGCCAGCGCCCCTCGAGGGCCGGTGAGACGATCGGTCCCTCGGGCGTCTCGAGGACCTGCTCGACGACCGGGTCCTGCCCGCGCACGAAGATGACCTCGCGCCGACGCTCGCACTCGACCCAGCCCTGCTCACGCCGCGTGCGCCCGTCCTCGATCTCGTGCACGAAGAGGTCGACGTTGTCGCATAGCCCCGCCGTGACGCCCCACGCCCCATGACCGTTGTGCCCGGAGGCGATGGCCGGCAGTCCCACCATCGTCGCGCCCGCGGCGTTGAATCCCTCGCACTCGAGATGCGCCAGGTACCAAGGCGAAGGTAGGCCCGGCGCGAGGTGGGGGTCGTTGGCCAGCAAGGGCCGGCCGCTCGCCGTGCGCTCGGGACCGATGACCCAGTTGTTCGACGCCGGCGTGAGCGCGAGCCAAGTGCGCAAGGCGGCGACGTCGTCGGCGAAGGCATCGATCAGGGGCGTCCCCGGCCCCGGCGAGGCGCCGGAGAGGGCGGCGAAAGGCGAGAGCACCGGATCGAGATCGACGAGGGCCTCGGCCCCGTCTTTTTGCAGGACCTCGAGGCGGGCGAGCTCGGCGTCCCAGTTCGAAGAAAGCGCGAAGGCCTGCAGCTGCATGACCGCGACGACGTCGAGCGCGTCAAAGCTCCAAGGCTGCGCGCGCGCCAACACGAAGGCCGGATCGCGATCTTTTCGCCCACGCTGCACCCCCGTGCGTAGGCCCGCCGCAAAGGCCTCGATCTGGTCGCGCACTTCCTCCGACTGCGCGGCCAAGATCCCTGGCGCGCGCACGGCGAAGCCGATCCGACGCGCCAGGCGATCGCTGCGCAGACCCTCGGCTCCGATCATTTCGGCGAGGCGACCCGTCGCGACCCGTGCGAGCAAGCTGAGCTGAAAACTGCGATCTTGGCTCTGGCAAAAGCCCAGCGCGAACCAGGCGTCCGCCTCGTGCCGGGCCCGGATGTGCGGGATGCTCCAACGGTCGCGGTTGATCACCACGCGCCCGCGCAGACCGGGCAAGCGCATGCGGCCTTCGGTGATCGGCAGACGTGGGCCCCGCAGTACGGTTCCGAAGGCGCGGCGGGCCAGCCCAGCCAAAGGGTGTTTCTTGCCGCGGATCATGATCGAGCTCGGCCCTCAGCCGCCCTCCCCGTCGCCGCTCTCGTCGTCCATCGAAACCTGACACAAACCGCTCGCGTCACAGCTGCCGCCCTCGCAACAGCCCGCATCGTCCACACACACGCGCCGGGGATCCGCGCTCTCGATACACAAAGGCGAGCAGGTGGGCGCGCGCAGGGGTTCTCCGCGTCCGGCGTCCCAGATCCCCGCGCAGACTCCCTGACGGCAGTCGGCGGTCGCCTCGCAGGGAAGCTCACCGGGCAAGGCTCCCTCACCGCCCGTGCCGTCACTTTCTTCGACCTCGCCCTCGTCCGGATCGCCGACTTCGCCCTCGCCCGCGGCGTCGCCCTCGCCCCCGCGGGTCTCAGGACAGGCGGTCAGGAAGACCGCGCCGAGGAGCGTGAGCCGAGCAACGCGCGAGAGCTGAAACATGGCGATGAGCGTCAAGGCTCGTAGACGCAGCGCACCTTGAAGGGCTTGCGCGTCCGAGGAATGGTGGTGGTCGGGCCCTCCCCGCTGGGGTCCACGATGTAGACCTGCATCATGTCTTCTTCGTAGGGCGTGCGCGTCCAGTGGTAGCCGGCTAGATCGGCGAGGCCCTCGAGCCCGGCAAAACGATCGGCCTCGTGGCGACTCGGCAGTCGCCAGCCGCGGTCGCGGGTCCCGATCGACAGCTCGCGACAGTGGATCTCGGCCTCCGTCTGCAGCGCGCTTGGGCAGGGATGCGCCTCGTCGCAGCTTTGGACGTACAGATAGATCGCCTGGTCGGGCGGCGCCCCCTCGGGCGGTGGCGACAAGACCGTGCCCTCGGGCGCCGGCGGCGGCGCTGCGGTGGGGCGCGCCACGAAGGGCTCGGAGGGGTCCCGCTTGGCCTCGGGCGCAGCCTCGGCCGTGGCCGCGGGGACGGCTTTGGCCTCGGTAGGCTTTTCGGGCTTGGAGCTCTTGCACGCGGCGAGCGTGCCGAGAGCCGCAGTCAAAAGTGCGATGCGCTTGCGTGTGTCGAACATGTTGGCCTCACCCCTGCTGGTAGTTGTGGCGTAGGCGAAGGTACTTGGCGGCGAGCTGTCGATGGAAGGCCTCGTCCGCGGGATCGAGTTGCTTGACGACTTTGCCCGGCACGCCGAGCACCAAGCTGTGCGGCGGGATCACTTGGCCGGCGGTGACGAGCGCGCACGAGCCGACGACGCTGCCACGGCCCACGCGCGCACCATCGAGCACGGTGGCCTGGATGCCGATGAGGCAAGCGTCCTCCACGTGACAGCCGTGCAGCACGGCCCGGTGGCCGACGACGACATCTTCGTCGATGATCGTTGGATCGCGGTCGCCGAGATGTACGACGACACCGTCTTGCAGGTTGCTGCGGGCACCGAGGCGAATGCGATTGACGTCGGCCCGCAAGACACAGCCGTACCAGACGCTGCTTTGCGCACACAGCTCGACCTCCCCCACGATCGCGGCACCGGCTGCGACCCGTGCGTCGGCTGCGATCCGCGGAAATCGGTCCAAATAGCGCTCGATGATGGCGCCGGGGTGCGCCTCCCGCAGTGCGGACAAGCTCGCTTCGATCTCTTCGAGATTCGCCGGTGGCGAGTCGACGCGCGTCACGGAGTCGACGATCGTGCGGGAAGCCACCCCCGCAGCTTGCCCGCGCCACGCGTCGCCGACAAGCAGACTTGCGAGGCGCCCCCCGCGGGTCGTACAAAGTGACGTGCTCGCTCGATCGAAGAAAAAAGCCCCCAAGCGCAGGAGCGCGGCCAAAAAGAAGCCCGCCCGTCGAACGACGCGCAAGAAGGCCACCAAGAAGAAGGCCACCAAGAAGAAGGCCACCAAGAAGAAGGCCACCAAGAAGAAGACCTCGGCCAAGAAGAAGACCTCGGCCAAGAAGAAGACCTCGGCCAAGAAGAAGACTTCGGCCAAGAAGAAGACCTCGGCCAAGAAGAAGGCCCCCGCCAAGAAAAAGGCCCCCGCCAAGAAAAGGCCCCCGCCAAGAAAAAGGCCCCCGCCAAGAAAAAGGCCCCCGCCAAGAAAAAGGCCCTCGCCAAGAAAAAGGCACCCGCCAAAGCCGAGGCGGCCGCTGCCCCTGAGACGCCGCCGCCCGCGTGGCAGGCGCCCATCGACGAGGCGAACGAGATCCTCAAGGCTCACCGCGCGCTGACTTCGCGCGCCCGCCGTCTGCGCGACGATCTGCGGGCGGTCGCAGATCCCGAGGCCGCGCAAGCGCTGCTCAAGCTCTTCTCCCAAGGCGACCCCTACCAGGTGCGCTCGGATGCGCTGCTCGCCCTCGAGCGGATGCCTCCGGCCGACGCCTTCGAGGCCTTCTTGGACGAGCTGGCCTCGTTGCGACGACGCTCCAACGACTGGGCCTTCGCCTTCATCATGCGCACGCTCAACACCCGAGGGAGCACGGACGATGTCGCCGGACGCTTCGAGCGCGCGGTCAAAAAGCGTGGCGACGCGGCCAAGCGCCTCGTCGGACGGGTCCTTCGCGACGCCGCCCCCGAGCTTCCGCCCGAGCTGCGCGACGTGGTCGTGACGACCCTGCGCAACCTGGGCCAGCCCTGGGACGACCTCGGCTGAGCGGGGCGAGCGAGTCGAGCGGGTCTAAAAGCGGCCTTGCACCTTGACGTAGGCGATCGAAGAGCCGGTCGCCCGCTGTCCGAACTTGGACTTTTGGTCGCCGATCATCGCAAAGCCACCCAGCTTGAAGGTGATGTAGCCGGCCGGGGGCGTCAGCGCGAGCTCGGGCGCCAAGACCAGCGAGCCTTGGTCGACCTTCTCACCGATCTGCGGGAAGTCGATCACCGCGAACATCTGCGCGATGACGTGACGTCCAAAGAAGGACGCCTGGGTCCCGACCAGGGCGTAGTCCCCCATGTTGCCCAGACCGAACTCGTCGATGAAGCCGTGGATGTACTGGCCGAGCAACAAGACGTGCTTGCCGACGGTGTAGTCGCCGCCCGCCGTCAGCTTCATGAAGGGGCGTTTGAGCACGGTCGGACCCTCGACCTCGTCGCCCGTCTCCCCCATCAGTGAGGGCAGCTGGAGGCCGATCGGCATCTCGATGCGCATCCGGTACTCCTCTTTGGGGATGAACATGCCGGCTTCGACCCACAAGCCCATGTCGTTGAGCCAAGGGATCTGCGTGGCGAAGTCGGCGCCCACGACGTGCATCTTCGGGTAGATGAGGGTCACGTCGGAGCGGAAGCAGCAGCCCTTGATGCGCTCGTCCTCGGGCAGCTGACCGATCTGCACGCCCTCGGGCAAGGTCGTCTCCGAGGTCGCCTGCGTCGGCAAGGGGATGTCGTGAAAGCCCGAGTAGTAGCTCAAGGAGAGGTCGACGTCGCCGAGGGTGGAGGCGACTTTGAAGGCCGCCTGCGAGTTGCGTAGGTGCGGCGTCGGCGTCTGCACCGTCGAGAAGACCTGGGGGACGAAGGCGTCGCGGGTCTCGAGCCAGTCTTGGACGTAGGCGAGGTCGTCGAGATCCTGTTGGCGCGCGAAGTAGACCGGCGAGCGCGGATCTTGGAGCGCGGCCGAAGCCGAGGGCGGCAACAAGGCCGGGTAGAAGATCGGCACCCACACGCCTTGGAGCTGCAGGCGGTCTTCGAAGGCCGAGTAGTCGACCACGACCATCTGGTTCGCGATCGGCTCGGTGAACAGGGGGCGGTCCTCGAGGTCGTCGGGGTTGATGTTGTTGGTGGGGTTGAACTTGTCGGCGACGCCCCACTGGACGATCTGGCGGCCGATCTTGATGTCGAGGCCCGGCGCGATGTCCAAGAAGGCCAAGTAGGCCTTGTCCGACTCGACATGGAAGGGCTTGATGAGCTGTCGCGAGCTCAGGTCACCCAGAGTCGACACGCCGGACGCACCCATGAAGACGGGCTCGATGCCGCCGACGAGCTGGATCTTCGGCACCGGCGTGTAGCTGACGTAGAACTCGAGGCGGTTCTCGTTACGACCGAGTCCACCGCGCTGCTTGCCGTAGCCCTTGGTCCAGCGCTTCGCGTCGATGCCCTCGCCATACAGGTCGTCGAGATCGACGTAAAAGCTGGTCAGCGCGCCGAACTCGAAGCGCAGGTCGCCGGGCAAGGAGGCCGCGAGGCCGCTCGGTGCGTCGGCGGCCGCCGCTCCGCCGCCGTCCGCCGGCAGCTCCTCGAGCTCGAGCTCTTCGGGGTCTCCGAAGACCGAGGCCATGTCGAACTCGGGCTCCTCTTCAGGACCCTCTTCGGGACTGGCTTCAGCCGGCTCGCCCTCTCCAAAGCCGTCGTCGGCCGTCGCGCCATCCTCGGCGCCGGCCTCTTCGTCGCCTTCCTCCTCATCGGGCGCGTCCGCCTCGGCCGCATCGGCATCGGGGGCAGGCGCCGCGTCGGCCGTCGCGTCCGGAGGCGCGGGGTCGGCGGCGGGCGGTGCGAAAAGAGCGAGGGAGAAGAGGAGATCGATTCGCACCGGTTGCCGAGCGCGGGGGTCAGCCGCGCATCAGGGTGCGGCGGCTGAAGAAGTCGTCGCTCACGCCCTGGTTGACCTTGATGTTGGACATCTCGATGACCGTCGAGTCTCCGCTCTTGAGGTCGGCCATCACGACACGGGTGGGGAAAGGCTTGCCCGCGATCTTTTTCCAGCCCTCACGACGTTGCTCGCGCACCGCCGCTCCGGACTCGTCGAAGTAGGTGATCTTGGTGACGCCACCTTTGGAGGCATCGATCACGATGTGAAGCTTGGAAAAGGTGGTCTGCACGCCCGCTTTGGGGATCAGCTCCAAGGAGGTCTCGGAGCCGGCCTGGCCCAGCACGGTGCCGTCGAAGCGAGCGGCGAAGGCGGCCAAGGTCATGTCCTCGGCGCGGAAGTGGCTGCCCAAAAAGCCCTGCTTTTGCATGTGGGCGGCGATCTTGCGGACCTTCTTGAACTCGGGCTGGTAGGTCCAGATGCTGTCGGCGTCCGACATCAACACCTTCATGCCGGCCACGTCGCCGGGCGCGGTGAAGTGGATGTACTGCTTGTCGAGACCCTTCATGGTCGCCTCGAAGACGAGGGTCTTGGACAGCTTGCCGCCCTTGTTGATCTTCATGGTCGCCGTGTAGGCGGTGTCGTCGAAGACCTGGGCTCGCTTGTCGGCCGCCACCAGGATCTTGTCCCCGTTGCCCGCTTCGGCCGCAGTCGAGCCGAGGGCGATGGGGGTGACCAACAAAAAGGCGGTGAGGACGGTGTGGAGCTTCATGGCGGGTCCCTGGATCTATGCGAGCCCGGCGTGTCGGGCCGGCTCGTCAGACGGCCGGCGCGGGGAGATATTCGGGTCCCAAAGCCCCGAATTCCAGGCGCGAGCCCACACTCTACGTTCAAAAGCCCGTGTGACCGTGATCGGTGTCACAGCCGCGCCGCCTCTCGGGATCACTTCGCGCTCTTTGCGCTGGTCGAGGGCGCGGCTTTGCCCCCACGACCGCGCAAGAGGCGCGGTGTGAACCAGACGGCGCCGAGGGCTGCCCCGGCCAATCCCACGGCCAGGCCGACGCCGAACTCCTGCAAGGGCAAGAGCTCCGACCAGCCCAGCACCAAAAAGGCCAAGCCCAGCTGGACCGCGCTGATGATCACGACCAAGCCCAGCTCGTCCACGGCCCGGTGCCCCGCCTCGGCGCCCTCGTACTCGCGCGCTCGAAAGCCGAGGTGGATGGCGAAGTCGACGCCCGCCCCCAAGGCGATGCAGGAGACCATCGAGGTGCTGACCGAGATGCTGTGCCCCAGCAAGGCGATGATCCCCGCCGTGAAGGCGAGGGTCCAAAGGGCGGGGAAGAGCGCAAAGAGGGTGCGCGAGAGCAGCAAGACCACCGCCAGCGCGGCGATCGAAGCGAGGGTCGACTGCCACAGCGAGGTCGTGACGGACTCCGCAAAGGCCTGGCCGATCACGGGCTGACCGGTCAGCCGCGTCGAGAACTTCACCTCACGGGGGGCCGTCTCGCCTTCGGCCTCGGCCTCGATCTTCAGCTCGACGCCGGCCGGAGCGATCCACATCTCGTCTTCGACTTCGCTGAAGATCGGTCCGATCTCGCGGCAGCGATCCTCGGCTCCGACGGCGACGCAGGAGGCCTCGGCGCGGAAAGTTCCGGCCGCCTCGTCGATCCACGCGCCGAGAAACTCGGCGGCCAGGCCGACGCCCTCGGCGTCTTGCTCGACCAAGCTCGGCAGCTTCTCGCTGAAGTACTTCTCGAGCTCCGCACCACGCAACTTGGCGAGCTTTTTGGTCTCGAGGCTCTCGATCTCGGCCCGGGGAATCTCGGCCGCGACCGCCCCCTCCTCGCTGTCGAAGACCTGGTCTCGCAGCTTGCGGATCTCGGCTTCGAAGCCGGGGGGGATGGCCATGTCGTCGGTCTTCATGGCGTCGAAGTCGACCGCTGTGCCGAGCTCTACGGCCAAGCGCGCCTCGACCGCCTTGCGACGCGCCTCGGCGATGGCGGGCATGGTGGTGGGCCCCACGCGGAAGCTTCCGCCCTCGTCGTGCGCGGCCAAGACCTTGCGCACGGCCGAAGTGAGCTCGACCTGACGCTCGCCCGACATCGGCGCGAGCTTGATGTGGATGATCGCGGCCTGACCGTCGTCGGTCATCAGCTGCTTCATCGCCGGGTGCCCGGTGATGTAGCTGAGCACGCGGTTCGCCCGCGGGGCGGTCTCGGGTACGCCCCGTCGCCCACCGAGGGCAGCATTGATCACGCTCATCGGATCGTAGACGGAGCGCACATCGACCACGCCCTCGATCGCCCGGACCTCGGAGGAGATGTCGCGGATCTTGCGGATCACCTCGTTGTCGGCCATGGGCCCCTCGACCGCGACTTGCAGGTAGGTCGAGCCGCCGAAGTGCGCGTCGAAAAAGCCCATCGCCTGACGCGGCTCGGAGCTTTCGGGGAAGACATTGATGGTGTCGGCGTCGGCCTCGAGGCTGCGCGCGGCCCAGCCACCCACGATGGCCAACACCAAGAGCAGCCACAACGGCGGTTTGACCGGCAAGGCCAGGTGCCGCTCGGCGCGGGTCTTGATGAGGCCGGCCGGCAGCACGGCCAACAAGGCGGGCATGACCAGCAAGGCCAAGACCAACAAGAGCAGCACCCCCACGCCCGCGACCAGGCCGAAGCGCTGCATCGGCACCTGCGGCATGACCAGCAGCGCGAAGAAGGCGATGGCCGTGGTGCAGCCGCTCAAGAGCACGGGCAGCCACAGCTCGCGCACGGTCGCCGAGGCCCGCTCTTTGGGCGTACCGCTTTGGCGCTGGTAGCCGGCCAACATGTGCACCCCGAAGGCACCACCGAGCGCGACCATCATCACCGGCGCCGAGGAACTCACGATGGTCAGCGGTTCGCCGAAGACGCCGTGCGCGCCCATGATCAGGCCGACGCCCGCGCCGGTGACCAGCAGATTCAAGACGGCCGCGGTCAGCGAGCCGAGCAGCAGGGCCGAGGCGATGGCCAGCACCGCGATCACCAGCGGTGAGAGGCGCTCGATGTCGCCGCGCGAACTCTCGGAGGCGGCCATCTCGATGAAGGGGGCGCCGGTGAGGTGGACCTCACCGCTCCAGCCTTCGGCCACGGTGCTGCGCACGGCCGCCAAGGTGGCGCGGCGCGCCTCGAAGGCCTCGGGCCCGTCGCCGTCACGAGGGCGCAAGAACACCAGAAGCGCCACGGCCTTGCCGTCCTCGGAGACGAAGTTGCCGACCGCGTCGGTGCTCGACAAGACCCGCTCGCGCAAGGCCGCGGGGTCGCGCATGTCCTCGGGCACCAAGGGCGCGACGACCAGTCCCTCGTCGTTGACGATCGGGTGCGGCAAGTCGGCGGCGGAGAGCACGATGTTCACGCCATCGATGCGCCCCAGGCCCTGGCTGATCTCGCGGACCCGGTCCATGCGCTCCGGCGTCAGCAAGTCCGCGTCGCCGTCGGCGAGGCCCACCAAGGCCAGCTCCAACATCCCGTAGCGATCTGCCACCTCGTTGAAGGCGATGACGTCGGGGTGATCGGCCGGCAAGAAGGCCAGAACGTCGTCGTCGTTTTGCAGCTCGGTGACGCCTGGCACCAGCCAGGCGCACAGACCCACGAAGAGCGCCAAGACGATGAAGCGCGCGCGGACGATGATGTGTTCCGTCACCGCGGCCAATCTACCAATAGCCACGCCGCGCGCAGGCTCCCTCGAGCCGCGCCGGGGTGAGCCTACGCGTGCCGTTCAGCCCCAGACGGGGGTGAGCCACTCGCGGCGGTGCTCCACGCGCCCGTGCACCACGTCGTCGAAGTGCTTTTGCATGCGCTGCGTGATGGGGCCGATGCCGCCCGCGCCGAGCTTGCGCCGGTCTACGCTGGCCACCGGCGTGACCTGTGCGCCCGTACCGCACAAGAACATCTCTTCGGCGACATAGAGCTCGGTGCGGCTGATCTGCCGCTCTTGGA
>JAUIJR010000599.1 GCA_030431075.1 Polyangia bacterium
TGCCTTGCCGCGTAGCTGGGCCTTTGGTGGCGCGGCCGTGGCCACGGTGCTCGCCTGCTTGTCGACCACCATCGTCTTGCGCGGCCACGTCTCGCACGAAGAGCGCCAGCTCTTCTACTTCATCGATCTGCTCTTTTTGGCCGTGCCCTTCGCCATGTTGCTGATGGCGCGCGTCCCCCTGGCCGAAGCGCCGCCCTCGCTGCGCAAGCTGCCGGTGCCGAGCTTGCTCGCGGAGCTCTTCGGTTTCGTGGCCCTGCACATGGCCATCGCCGCGTGCTTCGTCGGCGGCGCCGCCTTCGAGGTCTTCAGCTCGCCCGTCGCCATCTTCTACCTGCTGTGGAGCGTGGCCGTCGTGGGCCTGGTGGCCATCCGGGCCGCCGCCTTGCCGGTGAACAAGGTGCTCACGCACCTGTGGTTCGCCTTTTGCGCCTTGGCCGTCTTGGTCGCGGGCGTCCACGTGGTCGGCTGGACGGTCAAGCACGGGCTCAACGACGCCGAGGACGTCTTGGCCCTCGGTCAGCTCAGCCCGCTGCTCGGCTTGCTGCAAGCGGTCTGCTTGGTCGCCATCCCTTGGCTGTGCATCCGCGGCTTGCGCCAACGCTTCGCCAGCTTGCGCTGAGCCGAGCGCTCAGCCCATCGAAGCGAGGCGGTCCATGGCCGCCTCGCTTTTTGCGTCGAGACCTCGCGCGCACCCGCGTGCTAGCGTGTCCCCGTGAAGCTCGCGCGCCCGCTCTCGATCGCGTCTGCCCTGCTGCTCTTTGCGCCCAGCGCGTGCACCAAGCCGCCCGAAGCGGCGGGCGTAGGCGAGAAGTCCACGGCCGCGCCGGAAGCCGAAGCCGAAGCCGAAGCTGAGCCCGAAGCCGAAGCTGAGCCCGAGGCCAAGCCCGAGGCCGCTCCGGCCAAGGCCGAGTTGCCCTTGGCCGACATTCCGATTCCGGATCCGCCGACGCCCGAGGAACTCGAGCTGCTGAAGCGGGACCCCGAGACGCTCAGCCCCGAAGAGCGCAAGGCCCGGGCCCACGCCCGCTACAAGCAGGTCATGCAAAACCCCGACTCGCCCGAGGCCAAGGTCATCCGCCAAGCCCGCGCGCAGATCGAGGGGAGCCAGGCCCAAGGCGGCATCCCGGGCGCGGTCGGAGCCCACGGCCCGACCTTTCATCAGAAAACCTCGAGCACGGAAAAGCAGTGAGCGAGACGCCGACCCGAGGCGAAGCAGCGGCGGCCGGACTGCGCGTCGAGCTCGCCGAGCCCGGTGGCGTCGAGCGTTGGTGGCTCGACAACCCCGCGCGTCGCAACGCCGTCACCCCCGCCGCCCTGCATTGGATGGCCGCGCGCTGCGAGGCTTTGCGCGGGCAGGTCGTCGTCCTCGCCGGATCGGGGCCCCAGTTTTGTGCCGGCTTCGATCTCACGGCGCTCGGGGCCGCGATCGCGGCCGACGCCGAAGCGCTCGCGCCCCTGCCCGATCAGCCGCTCATCGACGCGACCGAAGCCATGCGCCGCGCGGACGCCACCTTCGTCGCCGGCATCGCTCGCTACGCGATCGGAGCGGGGGTCGAGCTCATCGCCAGCTGCGACTTTCGGATCTTCAGCGCCCAAACTTGGCTCGAAGTCCCGGCCGGAAAGCTCGGCGTCGTCTATCACGCCGGCGGCCTGCGCCGCATCGCCGCCGCCTTTGGGCCCCAAGTCGCCAGGCGCTTGGTGCTCGCCGCCGACCGCGTCCCCTGCGAGGAACTCGATCGCGCCCACGCCGTGAGTCGAATCGTGCCGGCCGAGTCGCTCGAGGCCGAGCTGTTCGCCTTCGCCAACCAGCTCGCCGCCTTGGACCCGGCCGCGACCCGGAACAATCGCCGTCTGCTGCGTGCCCTCGACTTGCCGAAGATGCCCACCGAGCTGCTCGCGGGCCACGAAAGTGCCCGCGCCTTGGCCTACGGGCGTGCGCACGACGGGGCGAAGAGGTCCCGTGACGGCGACGCGAGCTGAGCGCGTTGCCGCCGTCGCTTCGCGGGCCTATAGTCCCGCGCCATGAGCGAGCTGCGCGCCCAGATCGACGACGCCCTCAAGACCGCCCGCCGCGAGCGCGACGAGGCGACCAAGAACGTCATCGGCATGATCAAAAACAAGGTCCTGACCGAGCTCAAGTCGGGCAAGGGCGTCGAGGAGACGGACGAGCTGTGGAAGGACGCGATCGCCAGCTACGCCAAGCAGGTGCGCAAGTCGATCGAACAGTTCGAGGCCGCCGGGGACCGTGGTGTCGAGGCCTTGGCCGAGGCGAAGTTCGAGCTCGAGTTTTGCGAGCGCTACCTCCCCAAGAAGCTCGACGAGGCCCAGACCCGGGAGCTCGTCAAAGGGATCATGGAGGCGCAGAAGATCGACGACCCCAAGCAGATGGGTCGCTTGATGGGCGACGCCGGCCTCGTCCAAAAAGTCGCGCGCGAGCTCTTGGCCGGGGGCTAAACTCCGGGCCGTGGCCGTGCACGAGAGCTACCGAAGCCCGAGCCTGATCTGCGCGGAGCAAGACGACTTTTGCGTGGCCATGTGGGTGGGCACGCCACGGGTCGAGGACGTCCGGGCGATGGTCGCCCAAGGCGAGCGGGGCCTCGAACGCTACGGCGGCAAGACCCTGCTCGCCAATGTGATCGCGCGCCGTCGCCCCGAAGATCCGCCGGCGAAGGCAGATTTTTCGGGGGCCTTTCGGAGCGAACTCATGTCCTTCGCCAAAAGAGATGAGCTGCACGCCCTGGCCACCGCGCACTTGGTGTTGGCCGGGGGCTTTTTGGGCGCGGCCGTGCGCACCTTTTTGAACACGGTACGTCTCGTC
>JAUIJR010000087.1 GCA_030431075.1 Polyangia bacterium
CCCCGGGCGCAGTGGCGCTCGCGGGTCCTTCGCGCATTTGGGGGCCGTAGCTGGCCGATGTCGGCCAAATAAAAAGAGGCGAGAGGGTCTGTCCCTCCCGCCTCTTTTCGATCTCGCCGGTGGCGAGTCTCGACCGAACGGGGACTACTCGACCTCGTCCTCCTCGTCTTCGTCGGCCGGCTCGTCGGCGTCGGGCTCCTCGCCCTCGGGCTCGTCGGCGGCGGGCTCGTCGGCGGGCTCGTCGGCGGCGGGCTCAGCGGCGGGCTCAGCGGCGGGCTCGGCGGGCTTGGCCGCCTCGGCCTCTTTGTCCGCCTTCTCTCCGGTGGCGGCCTGGTCGGGCTGGGTCTCTTCCTTCTTGTCACAGCCGGAGAGGGCCAAGAGGGACACGGCGATGAGGGTCAGGGTTCGCATCGGCCTTTTGAGCCCGGCCGGGGGTCGGAGGGTGCGCGGTGGGACAAAAAAGTAGACGGCGACGCGCCATTCGCGCAGTTTGGCGAAAAAAGTGGCGATCGGGCCGATCCCCCGTGCGACCTCCGGCCGACTCGTGGGCTCAGAGCTTTTGGGTGCCAAGACGCCCCGAGGAGACGCCATGAAGCCCACCCACCTGAACACCATCGAGACCTCCCTTCGTGCCAAGCACAAGTGGCTCTTGGACATGGCCGGTCGGACCCTGGCCGAGGACATGGAGGTCTCGGCGGACGAGCGCTTCGACGAGATCGATCAGGCGACGACCGAGCAGCTGCAAAACTTCGAGTTTCGCTTGCGAGGTCGCGAGCGGATCTTGCTGAACAAGATCGAGCTGGCCCTGCAAAAGATGGCGGCCGGCACCTACGGGGTCTGCGAGGAGTGCGAGGAGCCGATCGCGCCGGCGCGCTTGGCCGCCCGCCCCGAGGCGCGCCTTTGCATCGACTGCAAAGAGGAACAAGAGCGCGACGAAGAGGTCTACGCCGAAGTCGAGTAGGCCGGCCCGGGGCCGGCGAGTTGGACCCGGGACGCGTGCGCTAACTGAGTGTCTACTTCGGTCACCCCGAGTCAGCGATGATCCCATCGAAGGTCGCACCACGCGTCGTGCGGGCTGCCGCTTCGGCGCGCACGCCCGGCTTCGACGTCGCCCGAGCCCTTGCCATCTTTGGCATGCTGCTCGTGAACTTTCGCGCCTTCGTCGCGCCGGACGATGGCGGCCCGGCGTGGATCGAGCTCAGCATCGACCGCACCGAGGGCAAGGCGGCCGCGCTCTTCGTCGTGCTGGCGGGCGTGGGTGTCAGCTTGCGCGCCCGCGCGGCCAAGCGGCGCAAGATCCCCGTGGTCGAAGAGCGGCGGGCCCTGCTGCGACGGGCCTTGGTCTTGTTCGTGCTGGGCCTGATCGACCTTCACCTGTGGGAGTGGGACATCCTCCACTGCTACGGCGTGTTCCTGTTCTTGGCCGCCTGGCTCTTCGACGTGCGCAGCGCCGGGCTGTGGGGAGTCGCGCTCTTGTGCACGGTGATCGCCTCGGTCATGCAGGCGAACTTCGACTACGAGGCCCCCTACGATTTTTGGGAAGGCGGCGGCGCGCTGGCGGACCTCGGCTTCAACGGCCTGTTTCCGGTCTTTCCCTGGTTCGCCTTTTTCGCCGTGGGCATGGTGATCGGGCGCCTCGACTTGCACGACGCCGCCTTGCGACGGCGTTGGCTGGTGCGCAGCTTGGTGATCGGCCTCGTGGTCGAGCTGTGGTCGTGGCAGCGCGATCCCTTCGAGGTCTTCGAAAACGGCTGGGATCCGAGCTCGACCTGGCCGCGACCGGCCGGTCCCGCCTTCGTGGTGGTCGGCGTCGCCTTTGCGATCGCGGCGATCTGCGCGTGTATCGAGATCACCGAGCGCCGTCTGCAAAGCCGCTGGGTGCTGGCCCTGACCGCGACCGGACAGCTCGCGCTGACCATCTACATCGCGCACGCGGTGGCCATCTTGATGCCCTTGGACCACGGCTTTTTCGAGGACGGCGAGCTCTTGCCTGTGTTGGGCTACGCGATCGGCTTTTACGCCGTGGCCGTCCTCTTCTCTTTGCGCTGGCGGGTCCGTTACCGCTACGGGCCCCTCGAGCTGCTCGTGCGGCAGCTCGCCGCCCCCAAGGCGCCGACCCCCTGGGGTGGCGTGGCTTTGGCCGAGGTGCGCGATGCGAAACTCGAAAGCTAGCGTCATTGCGCGCTTCGCTGCCCTGTGGCTGGCCGCTTCGGGCTGCAAGAGCGGCACTCCGTCCGAGCCCGAGGTCGGCAAGATGGGGTGGTCGCGCACGCCGAAGGGCAGCTATGTCGTGGGCTCACCCGAAGGCGAGAGCTGCCGGCGCGACGAGGCCGAGCGGCAGGAGCTGAACGCCGAGCGAGCCTTGGAGGTGATGCCCACCGAGGTCACCCAAGCGCAGTTCGAGGCGCGCATGGGCTACAACCCCAGCTTTCACCGCGAGTGCCCCGAGTGTCCCGTCGACAGCGTGACCTTCGACGAAGCGGCCTTGTACTGCGCGCGCGAGGGTGAGGCGGCGGGCATGGCCTCTTGCTATACCTGCGAGGCGGCGGGCGGTCGTGACGGCTTGAACTGCGCCTTGTCCACGGACCTCGAGGACTGTCGGGCGCCGCGCTTGCCGACGGCCGACGAGTACGAGCGCTTCGCTCGCGCCGGGACTCGCGGCGGCACCTACGGGGGTGAGATCCAAAGCTGCATGGCCCGCGACGAGGTCGCCGAGGCCATCGCTTGGTACAAGAGCAACTCCAAGGGGCTGAGCCACCCGGTCGGAAAAAAGTCGGCCAACCCCTGGGGGCTCTACGACGTCGCGGGGAACGTGGCCGAGTGGGTGCACGCCAGCGGCGAGTCCCGTCCCGAGCTGGGCACCGACTTCGCGGGCCTGCGCGGCGGATCTTGGTATCACAACGCGCATCACCTGCGCCCCGCCAGCCACCTGCGGGTGCCCAAGAACCGCCGCTTCGCCTACGCCGGGTTTCGCTGCGTTCGCACGGCGGTGCCGCCCGAAGCCAAGCCCGTCGTCGCGGGTAACTTGCCCGAGTTCAGGCCCCCGGATCCCGCCGGTGGACCGAGCCCTGGGCCCGAGCCGGTCATCGCGGCGGCGATCGTCTACACGGGCGAGTCCCCCGAAGCGATCGACCCCAACTGTCACGACGACAACTGTGCGTTGGTGCGCTTGATCGAGGAGGCGGCCGCCCAAGGCGCGCGCCTGATCGTGACGCCGGAGTACGGCTTGGCCCAAGAGTGGGCCGAGCCCGAGCCGGCCCTAGGCCGACGGCCCTTGGCCGTTCAAGGCGAGGCGAACTTGTTGGCGCGCTTCGCCGGCGTCGCCGACGAGGCCGACGTCTACTTGGTGATCAACGCACAGACCTACCGACCCGAGGCACCGGACGCCCAGTACAACACCGTGATCGCCTTCGATCCGCGCGGCCGCGTCGTCGGGCGTCACCACAAGTTCGAGCTCTACGGGGCCGAGCGCGACGCCTTGACCCCCGGCGAGGGAGTCACCTCCTTCGATACGCCCTTTGGGCGCGTGGGTTTGTTGGTGTGTGCCGACATCTACGGCCAACCGGCGCTGCATCACGAGCTGATGCGCGAGCAAGACGCACGCATCGTGGCCTGGTCGGCCTCGTGGACGGTCGAGGGCGCGACGCGCTGGCAGTCGGCCTTCGCCCGCGACTGGAACGTCTTTTTCATCGCGGCCAACGGAGCCAAAGGGGCCGGCGGGGGCGGTGGAGTTTTTGGTCCCTTCGGGCGCGACCTGGGCGAACGCGACGTCGACTTGCCGATCGTCTTCGCCGAGCTGCCGATCTGATGTGATCGGGTCTGACGCGATCGGATCGGCTCCGGCGAGATCCGAATCGCCGGCGCGTGCGCGACCCCGCGCCGAGCGAGGGCCTCGAAACGCCCCTGTGACGCCAATGTGTGAGCGCTGGCGCCGAGCCGGGGTAGGCTGAGGGGGACCGATGAGCATCGCGCACGCTCCCCCCTCCGCGCCGGAATCGGCCGCGAGCGCCGCTTGGGCGGCCTTGGCGAGCCATGCCCGGGGCCTGGCCGCACACTCGATCGCCGCGCAACTCGAAGGCGAAGGTCCGCGCGTGAGCCGTCTCGGTCCCGCGAGCTGGGACTACGGAAAGCAGCGTCTCGACGCGCGCGCCTGGGAGCTGCTGCTCGCATGGGCGGAGGCCGCCGGCGCGACGCAGGCGATCGAGGCCATGTTCGCCGGCGAGAGCATCAACCGCAGCGAGGCCCGACCGGCCTTGCACGTCGCCTTGCGGGCCCACGAAGAGGACGCCGGGGACATCGCCCCCGAGGCCGTGCGCGACGCGATCGCCGAACGCACGCGCATGTACGCCCTGGTCGAGTCTCTGCGCACCGGTGAGCGGCGCGGCGCCACCGACCGTCGCTTCACGGATCTCGTGCACATCGGGATCGGGGGCAGCGCCTTGGGGCCGCGCTTGGTCTGCGAAGCTTTGGATCCGCGCAGCGCAGACGGCCCGCGCGTGCACTTTTTGGATCCCCTCGAAGACCACGCCCGCCACGAACTGCTGGCCGCGCTCGACCCCGAGCGAACCTTGGTGTGTGTCGCGTCGAAGAGCTTCGGCACCGTCGAGACCCTCTACGAGGCCGAGCAAGTGCGGGCCTGGATTCGAGCCGGGCTCGGCGAGGCGCAGCGAGGCTGGGCGCGCCACTTCGTCGCCGCGAGCGCCGAGCTCGAGGCCGTCCGCGCCTGGGGGATCGAGGCCTCGCAGATGCTGCGCACCTGGGACTGGGTCGGCGGTCGCTACAGCGCCTGGTCGGCGGTCGGCTTCCCGATCGCTTGGCGCTTGGGCGCGGCCCAACACGGCGCGTGGCTCGAGGGGGCGCGCGAGGTCGATCGACACCTGCGCGAGGCCAGCTTGGCCGAGATGCTGCCCTTGCGCCGCGCGCTGCTGGGCATCTACTTGCAGGCCTTCGAGGGTCTCGACAGCCAGTGCGTGCTCACCTACGACGGGCGACTGCGCAGCTGGGTGCCCTACTTGCAGCAGCTGTTCATGGAGAGCAACGGCAAGTGCGTCGACGTCGAAGGCCGGGCCTTGCCGGCCAGCTCGCCGGCCTCGCCATGGCTATGGGGCGGCCCAGGGGTCGCGGCCCAGCACGCCTACTTGCAGCAGCTTCACCAAGGGCCGCGCGCGGCCGCGGTCGAATTTCTCGCGGTGGTGCGAGATCCAGGTGCCGCGCCCGAGTCGCATCGTCAGCGCCTCACCAACTGTCTGGCCCAAAGCCGCGCCTTGATGATCGGACGCCAAGTCCCCGGCGAGCCCCATCGCTGCATGCCGGGCGACCGCCCCTCGACGCTGTGGCTGCTCGATCAGCTCGACGCGCGCGCCATCGGCATGCTGATGGCCACCGCCGAGCACGAGGTCTACCTGCGCGGGGCCTTGCTGGGGGTCAACAGCTTCGACCAGTGGGGCGTCGAGCTCGGCAAGGGCCTGGCCCGCGAGATCGCGCCGCAGCTCGACGCGGGCCACGACGAGGACGCGAGCGCGGACTCACTCGACGCCTCGACCCGAGATCTGCTGCGCCGGATCCGTGCGCAGCGTGACCAATCCCTCTGAGTCCGCCGCCGGGTCGGCTTCGCTCTGTTTGCGTTCGCGTCGCAGGGCCCGGCGAAACTGCGCGATCGGAAGGTCCGCCGGCACCAGCTTTTCGCGCCGGGGTCCGTCCTCGACGCGCGGCGGCTGGGTCGCCACCACGCGTTGGTCTTGGCCGATGATCCAGGCGTTTGCCGCCGACATGATGTAGCCATAAAGGTGCGAGAGCACCGGCAGGCGAAACATGTACTGGTAGGTGCGCACGTAGATGCAGGTGTGCGTGGCGTCGATGGGCGCGAAGGCGATGAAGATGAAGGACTTGGGCCCGGCCGGGTTCATCCAAATGTTGGGGAAGCGAAAGCGCAGGTAGAAGCTCGGCCGCCCATCCTCGGCCACCATGTGCTGCGGGTAGGTGAAGATCTCGCCGTCTTCGAGTTCGGAGTGGATCTCGAGCTCGTGCGGAAAGCCGATCCCGATCGAGTTGCGGTGCACGAAGGGGAGGTGCGCCCAGTCGAGCTGATTTTCGACCGCGCGTTGCCAGCCGGTCTCCCACTCGCGGATCTGTTCGGCGTAGCGCATGTCGGCGCGCAGCTCCTCGAACCAGGGCAAGGGGGCCTCGTCGGGCGAGCCGTCCCCCCACCACATCCACAAAAAGCCGTGCTCCTCACGCAATGGGAAGCTGCGGTTGCGCAGATGGGCGCGGTGGGCCTCGGGGCCCTCGCAGGGGACGGCCATGCACGCACCGGAGCCGTCGAAGCGAAAGCCGTGGAAGGGACACTCGATCTCGTCGCCGCGGATCCGGCCCGCGCTCAAGCGCGCACTGCGGTGAGGGCAGTGGTCGAGCTGGGCCCAGGCCCGTCCGCTCGTGTCCCGCCAAAAGACCAGCTCGAGCCCAAGACGTCGCAGGGCCAGCGGTCGCTTGCGCCCGAGCTGGCGCGATTGCGCCACGACGTACCAGTGTTCGCGCGGGAGCTCGTGCACGGCCCGACCAGTTTGACACGAGCGTGGGCGAGTGCTCGGTCAAGGGGCTACCTTTGTCGCGTGCGAAGGCCCGACGCCGCCTCCTCGCCCGACGAGCTCGGCGAAGCGACGCGTCCTCGCATCGCGCGATTGGTGGCGCCGATGCGCGGCGGGAGTGCGTGGCCGTGGCGGGTGGAGCTCGAGGCGACGCGAGGGGCGGGGCCGGTCGAGCGGCTGGTCAAGTGGCGCGGGGCCGCCCAAGGCGAAGCCGCGCTCGTGGCCGAGTTCACCGTCAACCGCATCGCCTCGGTGTGGGGTGCCCATGTGCCGCGGGCCGAGGCCGTGGATCTGCCGGCGGGACTCGAGCGGGCCGGCACCGACGAGTTTTGGGACGTGCTCGAGGCGAGTGTGGGGCCCAACCTCGCGCTCGCGTGGATCGAGGGGCGTGAGCTTCCGGCCCAAGCCGCGAGCTTCGAAGATCCCTCGATGGACGCCCTGACCCGCGCGTGCATCACCGCGATCGACACCTGCTTCGAGAACCGGGATCGCCGGGTCGCCAACCCCAACCTCATGCGCGAGGGCAGCGGCCAGATCTGGCTCATCGATCATGGCGGCTGCACCTTCGACCCCCGCGAGCCGCCGCGCTTCGGCTGGCCCAAAGGCCACGCCTTCGAGCGCCGGGCCATCATCCCCATGCTCGGGGACTGGCGACCGCCGCCCCTCGACGCGCGGGCGCTGCGGGACTTGCTTCGGGATCTGCCGGCGGCCTGGCTGCGCCCCCTCGGATGGACGCGGGTCGCCTGGGCCGATGCGCTCGCGCGCCGGCTCGAGGCCTTCGCCGCGTGGATCGAAGGTCCGGCTCCGGATCGGATCCGCTCGGACTAGATCTGAACGCCCGAGGCCTTGAAGGTGTCGCAGGCCTCGATGCTCCCCGTCTCGAAGCCGACGGTGAACCACTTTTGGCGCTGCGCGCTCGAGCCGTGGGTCCAGGTCTCCGGGTTCACGCGGCCGGTGGCCTGCTTTTGGATGCGGTCGTCGCCGACGGCCGCGGCCGCGCCGAGGCCCTCTTGGATGTCGCCGCGCTCGAGCAGCTCGCGCTTGGCCGTGTCGTGGGCCCAGATCCCGGCGAAGCAGTCGGCCTGCAGCTCGAGCAAGATCGATAGCTCGTTTTCTTGGCTGGGGTTTCGCTTTTGGGCTTTGCGCATGCGCGGCGAGTAGCCGAGCACCGTTTGCAGGTGGTGGCCGATCTCGTGCGCGAGCACGTAGGCCTGGGCGAAGTCACCGGGCGCGCCAAAGCGAGTCTTGAGCTCGCGGTAAAAGCCGAGGTCGATGTAGACCTTCTCGTCGGCCGGGCAATAAAAGGGGCCCATCGCCGACTCGGCGAAGCCACAGCCCGAGCGCACCGTGTCGGTGAAGAGCACAAGCTTCGCGTCGCGGTAGCTCTCGCCGGCGCTCGAGAGCTTGCCGCGCCAGGTCGCCTGGGCGTCGTCGAGGACGAAGGAGATGAAGTCGACGAGCTGCTCTTCTTCGGCCGAGGCCTGGTACTTGCCGGTCGCGGCGTTCGAGGACAGCGAGGAGCTTTGCTGCGTGCCGAAGCCGAAGCGGCTCAGCAAGTTCTTGCCGCCGAAGAGCCACAAAGCGCCCATGAGCAGCAAGATGACGATGCCGCCGCGGCTGCCGAGCAAGCGCCGGATCATGGCGATCGGGAGTCCGCCGCCTGTGCCACCCCCACCGCTGCCCGCCGATTGGCCGCGACGGTCTTCGAGGTTTTGACTCCGCTTTCCTGGACTCCAGCGCATCTTGGGCTCTCCTCGGGCGGGGCGAGCCCCACCCCAAATGTCGATAGCACCCGCGCTCGCGCGGGGTCTACGGCGCCGTCGGGGCAATTTGGGGCGGCCCCGCCGCGCCCGCGCTTGTGGAATACTCGGTCCGGCGCATGAACGCGACCACCGAGCCTGAACTGACCCAACTCGAGGCCTTTTTGGCCGTGGCCGACGCCGGGAGCTTTACCGGAGCGGCCAAGCGGTTGGGCGTCTCGAAGTCGGCCGTGAGCCGACGGGTGTCCGAGTTGGAGCAACGCTTGGGGGCGCGCTTGTTGGAGCGGACCACGCGCAAGCTGTCGCTCACCGAGGTCGGGCGCGCCTACCAAGGGCGACTCGAACCGGCCATGGCCGCCTTGCGGGCGGCGGCCGACGCGGTGCGGGCCGACCAAGAGCGGCCCCACGGCGTCTTGCGGATCACGGCGCCGGTGGACTTTGGGAACCAAGAGCTCGCGCAGATGCTCGACGCCTTTGGCGAGCAGTACCCGGAGATCTCGATCGACCTGATCTTGACCCAAGCGATGGTCGACTTGGTCGGCGATGGTGTCGACGTGGCCGTGCGCGCGGGCAAGCTCGCCGACTCTTCGTTGATCGCGCGTCGCCTGGGGCGCGCCGCCCGGGCCATCTACGCCGCGCCCGAGTACCTCTCCCAGCGCGGCACCCCCAAACGGATCTCCGAGCTCGAACAACACGAGTGCGTCTTGTTTCGCGCGCGCGGGGGCGACTCCAACTGGGCATTGATCGGGCCCGAGGGCGAAGTCGAGGTCAAGGTGACCGGCCGCGTCAGCTGCAACGAGTTCGGCTTCGTGCGCAGTGCCACCCTCGAGGGGATGGGCCTGGCCTTGTTGCCGACACCGGTGGTCCAGCGCGATCTGGTCGCCGGACGCCTGGTGCGCGTACTCCCCGACTACGAGACCGAGAGCACCCCGATGCACCTGGTCTACCCGAGCGCGCGTCTGATCCCGCCCAAGACCGAGGCCTTTCGCGACTTCGCCTTGCGCTGGTTCGCCCACACCAGCTGGGGCCCGCGCGAGAGCTGAGTCCGGGCGACGAGGCCCGGACGCAAGCCGCGGCTCAGATTCCCCGCTCGCGCAGCTTGCGGGCGCCCCAGTTCAAGCTGCGGCGTCCGACCCAAAGCGGCAGCCCCAAAGTCATCAGGCCCAAAGGGAGCGCCCAGGCCAAGGCGCGCGGTGTCGGCGGGTAGCCCTGCTCGATGGCCCGCACCAAGGTCAAGGTGGGCTGGGCCGAGGCGATCACCGCGCCCAGGGCCAAGGTGATCCCCGCGACCATGAAGATCACGCCGCCAAAGCCGGTGGCGATCTTGGCCGCGTTGTCGATGGCGAAACGGGGGTAGCGGGCGCCGAGGCCCAGGGCCACGCCGAGCACCCCGGCCGCGATGACGCTGGCGACGATCGACGCGGTCAGCGTCAAGAGCCAGCCGGCTTCGAGCGAGGCGTTGGTGGTCACCACCAGTACGTTGACCAGCAAGAGCAGGGGGAAGGCGAGCGCACGCCACTTGGCGCGCAAGACCGCCTCGAGAGGCTGCGGCGAGCGAAGGACCAACCAAAACGCGCGCCCCTCGAGGGAGATCGCCGGAAAGGCGAAGCGTGCACACACGGCCACGGCCACGAAGGCCGAGAGCGCCAAGTTGGTGAAGTGAAGGCCGTTGCGCGAGATGATCCCGGTGTCGCCGACGCTGCGGATGTAGCGGAAGTTCACGACGTAGATGGCGATCAGCGCCAAGATCAGCAGCGCTTGTGACCACTGCGTCGTGTCGCGCAGCCAGCTGCGACGATCTTTGGCCGCCATCACCTGCCAAAAGCTGGGCCCGCCGCGTCGAGCCTCGCGCTGCGCGACGAGGCGGGCCAAGCTGCGCCCACGTCCGCGTCGGCGTCGCTCGCCCAGCTCCTCGCGCAGATCCATGCCCTCTTGGGCCTTGGAAAAGGCGCGACGGTGCATGAGTCGAAAGGCCCAGCCCGCGATGAAAAAGGCCGCGGCCGCGCCGCTGAGCAAGGTGAGCACGGGCTGACCGCCGGCGGTCACCCGCGGACCGATCCGCGACCACAAAGCGTCGAGCGCCCAGGTGCTCGGCAGCCAGGCCTGCTCGGCCGACTGCAGCGGCTCGAGGGCTTCGAGCATGGGCGCACGCGCGTCGGGGTTCAAAAAGCGCTCGGGCTCGAGCTCGCGCAAGAGCACGAAGCCCACGGCCAATAAGCCCGTGCCCAAAAAGACGAGCACCTGCCGGGCGCGCCGCGCCGAGAAGGGGAAGGTGACGATCAGCGAGAGGATCGTGGCCAAGGCCGAGGGGATGACGGCGAGGCCCACCAAGACCAGACCCATCACCGCGTAGTAGTCGGGCCGCGCTTGCATCACGCGCCCGAGCGCGATGAAAAAGGGCGAGGCGAAGACCAGGGTCATCCACGAAGCGCTGAGCGTGTTCTCGACGAAGCGAGCCGTGAACAGGGCGTAGGCCGGGATGGGCTTGCTCATCAACAAGCGCAGATCTTCGGCGAGGTAGTAGGTCGAAAAGGCCGCGACCAGGCTCGAAAAGCCGAGGATCGAGAACACGAAGAGCAAGACCATGCTCAACAAGCGGCGGACCATCGACACGCCGATCGGCTCGATCTCGACGACCCGCGACAAGAACCACTCGGCCCCCGCCCACAAGCCGAACCAAAAGGCCAAGCCAAAGACGAGCAGGGCGCTCACGCGCCGCCAGCCGCCGGCGTCCGAGCGCCGGTAGTTGGCGAGCATGCGGGCCTTGGCCCGCAGCAGCGCTCGCAAGGGGCCGACGGAGCGGGCCGCGGGCTCGCCTGCGGGCGCGCGATCAGCTCTCACGGGCCTCTTCGGTCAGCTGCAAGAAGATGTCTTCGAGCGCGGCTTGCTCGGCGGCCGAGCGCGAGCGCAGCTCGTCCATGGTGCCCATGGCGATGATCTCGCCGCGTCGCAAGATGGCGATGCGGTCGCAGACCTCCTCGGCCACCTCGAGGGTGTGCGTGCTCAAGAAGACCGAGAGCTCCCCGTCGGCGCACAGATCTCGAAAGACGCTCTTGACCAGCTTGGCCCCGCGCGGGTCGAGCCCGACCATGGGCTCGTCGACCACGAGCAGGCGCGGTCGCGGCAGCAAGGCGGCGCAAAAGACCAAGCGCTGCTTCATGCCGTGCGAGAAGGTCTCGATCAGCGCGTCGGCCCACTCGCCGAGGGCAAAGGTCTCGAGCAGCTCGCGGCCGCGGGTGGCGATCTCACGCCAGCTCAGGCCGTGCAGGCCGCCGACGAAGTCGAGGAACTCGAAGGCGGTGAGCTTTTCGTAGATGTAAGGGCGATCGGGGATGAAGCCGGTCACCGCTTTGGCCGCCTCGGCCTCGCGCAATACATCGTGCCCGTCGATCTCGATCGAGCCTGCGCTCGGCAACAACAAGCCGGTGATCATGCGCATGGTGGTGGTCTTGCCCGCGCCGTTCGGACCCAAAAAGCCGAAGACCTCGCCGGGGCGGACCTCGAAGTCGAGGCCCTTGACCGCCTCGAAGCGACCATAGGTCTTGCGCAGCCCCGAGACGCGAATCATCGCCGGCGCGCTCATCGGGCCTCCTCCCTTTCGACCGCGGCGTCTTTGGGGGCCGGCAGGCTCGCACTCGGTCCGTCCGGCAAGCCCCAGATCGCCTCGGCCTCGGACTCGCGTCGGGCCTCGAGACCGCCGGGAAGTTCTTCGCGCAGGACCTCGCCGAGATCGTTGAGCCAGCTTTCGAGCGGCTCACCCGCGATGACCTGACGCAGGTGATGGGCCGACTGCGTCTCCCCCATGATCACGATCTCTTCGCGGCCGAGGTACTCGATCTGCGCGCTGCGGGTCTGCATGGTCATCGGATCGAAGAGCTCGTAGCGAAAGCGACGGCCGGGCTCGAGGTCCTCGCGCATCAACAAGGGGCGCAAGGACTGGTTGATGCGCGGAGCGGCGTCGGCCGGCAGGTCCGCCTCGAGGGGCGTGGGCAGACCGGTGACTTCGAGGTGGAGCGTCGCGTCGCGTCGCTCGCCGCGAGCGTGCAGCTCGAGCTCGTCGCTTTGCAGCTCGGCGTCGAAGCGACGCAGCTCGAAGCGGGGATCGAATCGAACCTCGAGCTCGAGCTGGGTGTTGCGACCGGCGCTGACGAAACGCGTCTGCGTCTCGATCACGAGTTCGCCGTCGCGACGCAGTCGGCGGTTGCGGATGAAGCCCACCTTGCGATCGCGCGAATAGATCGAGAACCACTCGACGCCGCTGCGAAAGCCCCGGTCGAGCTCGGCTGCGTCGACGCGCAAGTCGATCTCCTCGGCCGAAAAGCCGCGTGCACGCGCGTCACCGATGACGCTACCCGCAAAGGCCAGACACGCGACGACGCCGCCCAGATCGAAGAGACGCGTCCAAAATCGTGAGCGGGCTGACCTCACCGTCGGCCAGCGTAGCAGCGCGGCCGCGTCCTCCCAGTTCGTCGACGACAAAAATTGCAGTTCAGCCCACAGCTCCTTTTGACATCGTGTCCGGCGCGACCGCGGATCTGCACTTTGCTTGCGCGACCGGTTGGCGTCTGAAAGAATTTGTCACGATGGATGAAGCGACGCGCCGAGGCGGAGACCGGGTCTCCTACATGCATGAGGTCCTGGTGGACTATGAGGGGAGCCAAATGACCCTCAACGGCCTGGATATCTCCCCCAATGGCATGGGTTTATGGGGCCCGACCAACTGTCCGGCCGGCCTGTTCAAGGTCACGGTGCCGCTCGACGACTCCCTCGATCCGCTCCAAGCCCAAGCCCGCGTGGTGCGTCAGTTTCACAGCGACGGCGGCGCGGTGTGGGGCGTGGCCTTCGAAAATCTCGACGCCGCGTCGAAACGTCGCTTGGAACGCTTCATCGAGCGACAAAGCGTCCAAGCCTGAGCCGAAGTTTTTTCGGCCGCGCGTCGAGATCGCTTCATCTGGCGCGACCGAACAAGCTCAACTGCCGGCGCTCGGACTCCGAGGGCCGGCGTCGCTTTTGGGTACCCTCGGGTCGGCAGAAAGTATCGCTGCGCATCGGGAGCCCGCCGCTCGCGTCGAGCCCCAGCCGCGCGCAGGTGCGACGAAAGAGGGCCTCGATGGCCGCGGCGTGCGGACCGTCCCCGCGCATGCGGTGACCAAAGCGGGGATCGTTGAGTCGGCCGCCCCGCGCTTCGCGGACGCGCGCCAAGATCTTCTCGGCCCGCAGCGGCAAAGCCTCGCGCACGCGGGCCTCGAAAACCGCCCGTACGGGGCCGGGCAAGCGTAGATAGACGGTCCCGGCCCGCGTGGCACCGACGGCCGCCGCGGCCTCGAGCACGCGGGGCATGTCCTCGTCCCCCAAGCCGGGGATCAGCGGCGCGACCATCACGCCCGCGTCGACGCCCGCCTCGCGCAGGCGAGCGAGCGCCTCGATGCGACGCTTGGGCGCCGGCACCCACGGCTCCATCGCCCGGGCGTGGGCCTCGTCCCAAAAGGGGATGCTCATCATCACCCGCACGGCCGCCGCGTCGCGCAGCTTCACCAACAGCTCGATGTCCCGCTCGATCAGCGGGCTCTTGGTGATGATCATCGCCGGGTTGCGGTAGCGCAGGCAGACCTCGAGACAGGCGCGGGTCAGGCCGTAGCGCGCTTCGAGGGGCTGGTAGCAGTCGGTGACACCGGAGAACATCACCGGATCTCCGCGCCAGCTCGGACGATCGAAGTGGGCCGCGAGCAGCCGCGGCGCCTCGGGCTTGATCACGATCTTGCGCTCGAAGTCGGTGCCGGCCGAGAAGTCCAAGTACTCGTGGCCCGGTCGCGCGTAGCAGTAGGCGCAGCCGTGCATGCAGCCGCGGTAGGGGTTTACGCTGAACTCGAAGCCGACGTCGGGGCTGTCGTTGCGGGCGACGATGCTGCGCGAGGCGTCCTCGTAGATCTCGAGGCGCTGTTTGGGGGGCGGCTCGAGGGGCTCGTACTGGATGCGGGCCCAGGGGTTGGGCGGGTTGAAGACGCGGCGCGGTGGCACTGTTCGAGTGTACAGTTATCTCGGGCGATGGGTGGCTATGGGCGGCTCGCGGCAATGCGCGCCTTGCGGATCGGCGCTGTATACGCAGGAGCGGTCCGCGAACGCAGATCCCCTAAGCTTCCCTCGTGCAGCGTTCCCCCTGGCCGGGCCACGAGGTCCTCATCGACGTCGAAGAGGCGCTCACCTTGCACGCGGGCGAGGATGCGCCGCTCTTTGTCGACTGCCGCTTCGTCTTGGTCGACCCCGAGGCGGGCGAGGCGGCCTGGCGCGAAGCCACGGTGCCCGGCGCGGCCTACGCTCACTTGGACCACAGCCTCAGCGGCCCCGCCCACGAGGGCAACCGCGGACGCCACCCCCTGCCGAGCCCCGAGCGGGCGATGGCCCAGCTGGCCGCGCTGGGGATCCACGCCCAACGACGGGTGGTCGCCTTCGACGGGATCGGGGGCCCCTTTGCGGCCCGCTTGTGGTGGATGTGTCGCTGGCTGGGGATGGACGTGGTGCGGGTGCTCGACGGCGGCTGGCAGGCCTGGCTCGAGCGCGAGGGGTCCACGGCGCCCGGCGAAGCGGTCGAGGCGGCGCCGGCCGGGAGCTTCTCGTTGCGCCCCGAGCTCGCCGTCGACGCTCGCAGCCTCGAGGCGATGGTGCGCTCGGCCGGCGATTGCCGGCTGATCGATGCGCGCGCACCCGAGCGCTTTTCGGGGGCCGAGGAGAACATCGACAGCGAAGGCGGACACATCCCCGGCGCCGAGAATCTCCCCTGGGTCGAGAACCTCGACGTCCACGGTCGCTTCTTGCCCCGCGAGGCGCTGGCCGCCCGCTTTCGGGCGCTCTTGTCCGCCCACGCGCCGCAGGACGTCGTCGTCTACTGCGGCTCGGGGGTCACCGCTTGTCACGATCTACTGGCCATGCATCACGCGGGCTTCGAAGGCGCGCGCTTGTACCCGGGCTCGTGGAGCGACTGGA